>JANOUJ010000525.1:0-22988 GCA_031416815.1 Chitinophagaceae bacterium | reverse complement strand
TAAAAGCAGCTAAGGAATTAAAGACAAAACCTACACAACACAGTGTTCGTTTACTTAGCCAGGAGGGTGTTCATCCAAACGTGATTGTTTGCCGCACCGAACATCCGTTAAATGATGAGTTGAAGAAAAAAATTGCCCTGTTTTGTAATGTAAAACCCAATGCCGTTATTGAGGCAATGGATGCCAGCACCATTTACGAAGTGCCCTTAAAAATGCTGCAGGAAGGATTGGATGTGATCGTACTGAAAAAATTACAGATCAATGGTTACGCCGCACCCGAGCTTACCAAATGGCGTGCTTTTTTAGATAAACTGAAATATCCGCAAAGCAAAGTTACCATTGGCCTTATTGGTAAATACATTGAGTTGCAGGATGCATACAAATCCATCCTGGAATCTTTTATTCATGCAGGAGCCATTAACGAGTGCAAAGTGCAGATCGTAAATGTACACAGCGAATTTATTACCAACGAAAATGTGCACGAAAAATTAAAGGACCTCGATGGTCTTTTGGTAGCGCCGGGTTTTGGCAACCGTGGCGTGGAAGGAAAGATCATTGCAGTAAAACATGCACGTGAAAATAAGTTGCCATTCTTTGGTATTTGTTTGGGTATGCAAATGGCCGTTATTGAATATGCAAGAAATGTATTAGGCTGGGCCGATGCACACTCAACCGAAATGGACAAAACAACCACCCACCCGGTTATTGACCTGATGGAAGAACAAAAAGATATTGTCAATCTCGGCGGCACCATGCGGCTGGGTGCTTACCCCTGCGAAATTCAGGAAGGCAGCCTTGCACACAAAATTTATGACGCCACATTAATAAGTGAACGTCATCGCCATCGCTGGGAGTTTAACAATAAATATATCGCTGATTTTGAGAACGCCGGCCTCGTTCCCAGTGGTAAAAATCCTGAAACCGGTTTAGTAGAGATAGTCGAACTAAAAGATCATCCATTCTTTGTAGGTGTACAATATCACCCCGAACTGAAAAGCACGGTAGAAAATCCTCAGCCCATATTTGTACATTTTATTAAAGCCGCAAAAGAGTTTGGTGAAAAAAAAATTAATGTAAAAACCACGATGATGCAGGGAGAAATGATATAGAAGTCAAAATTCAAAAGTAAAAATTAAAAAATGGTCTTTTGAATTTTGCCTTTTTACTTTTGAATTTGGTTACCAGCATTTGCATTTCATGGCATCTTCGTTGTGTCACTCACTTGTACCGCATACCATTATTTAACGCCTTCAGGTTCAACCTTTTTAATGTAATTCCACTTCATTCCTTGCAAAATAAATTCTTTCAAAAATATTATACTGCTGCTTCCTCTCCCTTCATGGGGTCGGGGGGCCTTAAACTTTCAATGGACGAACTCAACAGAAAATCGGTTGAAGAATTCAAGCAGTCGGATAAAACTCCGCTGATCGCTGTACTTGAGAACATCCGCAGTGCTTACAATGTTGGCAGCGTGTTCCGCACGGCAGATGCATTTTTGCTGGAAGCCATTTACATTACCGGCTACACCTGCGTTCCACCACATAAAGAAATAAAGAAAACAGCGCTTGGTGCCGAAGAAAGCGTTGACTGGAAACATTTTGCCAATGCAACCGAAGCCATTAAAACATTAAAAGAAAACGGTTATAAAGTTTTTGCTATTGAACAAGCTGTAAACAGCCTTATGCTTCAAAAACTGCATTTTGAACCAAATGAAAAAATTGCTGTTATTTTTGGCAACGAAGTAACCGGTGTGGAGCAGGAAACGATTTTACAATGCGATGGTTGTATAGAAATACCGCAACTGGGTATGAAGCATTCGTTGAACATTGCTACAGCGGCGGGTGTTGTGTTGTGGGAGATTGTAAGGACCCGGATTTCGTGAAATCCAGATTTGAATATTGATTATTGAATATTAAAACTGCAGCTAAATCTCAAGTGAGTAAAATAAAAAACTATCTCAGTCTCGTAAAATTCTCTCACACCATTTTTGCAATGCCATTTGCATTAATTGGATTCTTTTTGGGAGTATTTGCTTTGCTATTTTATAAACCAGCCGTAGGTATAAATAACTTACCGCACGAATTTCTTGAATCAATAGAAGCATCAGATTTTACTAATCTCTGGAAATTGTTTTTCATAAAACTGATCTTTGTAATCGGATGTATGGTCTTCGCCCGTTCCGCCGCCATGGCTTTCAACCGCTGGCTCGATAAAAATTTTGATGCAAAAAATCCACGTACGGCAATCAGGGAAATTCCCGCAGGCGTTATCAAATCAAACAATGCGTTGCTTTTTGTAATTGTCAATTGCTTATTATTTATTGCCTGTTGTTTCTTCATCAATACAATCTGTTTTTACTTATCGCCGGTAGCATTGTTTGTAGTTTTATTTTACAGTTACACCAAACGCTTTACAGCTTTGTGCCATTTGGTATTGGGTGTCGGTTTAAGCCTTGCTCCAATCGGCGCTTACCTGGCAGTAACAGGCCAGTTTGCATTGTTACCCATTCTCTTTTCATTCACTGTTTTATTTTGGGTAAGTGGTTTCGATATTATTTATGCACTACAGGATGAAGAGTTTGATAAAAGCAACCAGTTGCATTCCATTCCGGCTGCATTGGGTAAATCAAAAGCATTAATGGTTTCTAATTTGCTGCATGTACTTTCAGCAGTTTGTGTTATCAGTGCGGGTGTGTATGGCCATTTTGGTTTGTGGTATTGGATCGGTGTGGCCATCTTTTGCGGCTTATTAATTTATCAGCATTCTCTGGTAAAACCAAACGATTTAAGAAAAGTGAATATAGCTTTCTTTACAACCAATGGTATTGCCTCGGTTGTTTTTGCCGTCTTTGTTATTCTTGATTTATTTTATTATAAAAAATGGCTAGAATTCTTGCAATAGACTATGGCGGCAAAAGAACCGGCCTGGCAGTAACAGATCCGTTGCAGATCATTGCAACCGGTTTGGAAACTATTGAATCCAAAGAACTCATTCCCTGGCTAAAAAAATATTTATCACAGGAGCAGGTTGAGCTGATCATCATCGGCCTGCCAAAAAACTGGGATGAATCGGATACCCACGGCACGCCACTGGTTGAAGCCGCCATCAAAAAAATCCAAAAAGAATTCCCGGCAATGCCACTTAAAACTGTTGATGAACGTTACTCTTCTAAAATGGCAAAAGATGCCATGCTGGAGATGGGTATGAAAAAGAAAGACCGGCGTGACAAGAAAAATGTGGATGTAATTGCGGCAACGATTATTCTGCAGGAATATCTTGGTCGATTGTAGATTTTAGACCTGCCTGCCGTCAGGCAGGTTTGCGATTTTAGATGGCCCGAGTAAATTGAGATAACCTTAATTTTGTAAAAAATCAAAAATCTGAAATCGAATGATTCTTCCAATAGTGGCATATGGCTCCCCTGTATTAAGACAGGTTTGTGATGAGATCACACCCGATCATCCAGCACTTGATACGGTTATAGCAGACATGTGGGAAACCATGTATAATAGTAATGGGGTAGGTTTAGCTGCGCCTCAAATAAATATGCCCATCAGGCTTTTTGTAATTGACAGTGAACAAATTTTTGAGAACCAGGACGATGATGAAAAAGGCGAATACCCTGATGAACCAGGTTTTAAAGGTGTTTTTATCAATGCAAGGATCATTGGGCTGAACGGAAAAGAATGGGCTTATAATGAAGGTTGCCTGAGTATTCCCAAAATAAGGGAAGATATCATGCGTAACGAAGAATTAATATTAGAATTTGAGGACGAAAATTTTAATCTCCACACAAAAACATTTAATGGAATTACTGCCAGGATCATATTGCATGAGTATGATCATATTGAAGGCAAACTATTCATTGACTACCTGAAGCCTTTGAAGCGTAAACTGATGAAACGTAAACTGGATGACATTTCCAAAGGGAAAATTAAAGTTGATTACAGGATGGTTTTTCCAAAATAAGCCCCAGGTTCAGTTATACATACCCGTACATCGCTGTATTTATATGGTAATGACCCCTCACTTTCCAATGCATTGATCTTAGTTTACTTATCCACAAATAATATTTTTTTTTAAATACCCACTTTGAAGTATTGCAGAATCCAAATATATACCCTAATTTAGTCTTACAATACATAATTAACCAGCTTATTTTCACCAATTAAACATCGCTTATGAGAAAAGTACGACTTTTATTTTTTTCAGTTAGCATTTTATTCTCTCTAGGTTCGTTTGCACAAAGTATTACTCCGGCAACATTAAACACCACCGGTGGTACGTATATTTTTACGTATTACAGTGTGGAGTGGAGTTTTGGCGAGTCAATGGCTATTAATACCATGACCGACGGCAACTCTAATGTTTTTGTTACAAATGGTATTTTGCAACCAAACACCAACAATCCGGCCACTGTTAACAATACTGGTGCCTGGGGTAAAGATGAGATTAGAATCCTACCTAATCCAACACAAAACGTAATTGAAATTGATTTTTTCAGTAAACAAAAAGGAAGGGTAATCATGAATCTTTATGATGAGTCAGGAAGATATGTGGGTACCAGACAGTTTGATTATTTTGGCAACGGTAGCATTCAGAAATGGGACCTTAGCCAGTATCCGTCAGGCATGTACCTTTTAAATATTCACCTGCAGCCCACAGGAACATCAGTGGCTAAAAAAGGTGCTTTTAAAGTAATAAAACTTAAGTAACCTTTTTGAAAATTGATAAAAAACTAAAAACTAAAACTAAATAACACATGAAAAAGATCTTATTAACGATAACAGCTTTTTTGGTTACGTTATGCGCTGTGGCACAGGCACCCAATCTGTTGAATTACCAGGGTGTGGCTCGTAACTCAGTTGGTAATGTATTACCCAGCCAGCCTATTGGCTTGCGCTTAAGTATTTTAAGCGGTGGTCCAACGGGTCCTGCTGTTTATACTGAAACAAGGAATGTAACAACCAATGCCTTTGGTTTATTTAATGTGCAAGTGGGTAGTCCAGGTGCCATTACAACTACCGGTACTATCGCCGGTATCAACTGGACTGCATTTGGTGCAGGCAGCGGAACAAAATTTCTGCAGGTTGAAATTGATCCTATAGGCGGAACAAATTATTTTAATGTAGGATCTACCCAATTGGTTAGTGTTCCTTACGCTTTATATGCCACAGGCGCAGCACCTGTTGGGCCAGCCGGTGGCGATCTTACCGGTACATATCCCAATCCTCAGATCGCATTTCCATTGATAAAAACATTTAGTTTCAGTGCATCTCCACTTATTGGTATGACCAACTCTTCTGCTACCGGTACAACAGGAGCCATTCAGGGCACCAGCGCAAGTACAGATGCAAATGCCACTGCAATACAGGGAACAATGTCTTCAACCAATCCGGGAGGTTTTTCGGCTGCGGTTCGGGGTGTTAATAATGGTATCGGCGGTTTAGGAATTGGTGTTTGGGGTAGCCAGGCAGGCAGCGGCTGGGGTGTATATGGTACTTCACCAAATGGTATTGGTGTTAATGGTAACAGTACTACCAGTACTGGTGTTAATGGTTCAAGTACAAGTGGGATGGGTGTAGCCGGTACAAGTACAAGTGCTGCGGGTGTTTCCGGTACAAGCACAAGTGGTGTCGGTGTTTTTGGTACATCTAATACAAGTAATGCAGGTTCTTTTCAAAATACAAATGCAGCCAATACTACTTCAACTGTAGTTGCTAACAGTAATGGTTCAGGCGCTTCGGTTGAAGGTACAAACACCGGAACAGGCCGTGGTGGTTTCTTTCAGGTATTAAATGCCGCTAGTACTGCAGATGCGGTACGTGCAGAAACGAATGGTACCGGTGCAAGCTGGGGCATACGTGCCATCAGCAGCGGTACAAATGGCGCAGGTTTGTTTCAGCAAACCAATGCCACCAATACTTCCAACAACGTTCAAAGTAATCAAGGTGGTTTGGGCCGTGCAGGTTTATTCCAGGCTCCAAATGCAGCTAATACTGCAAACGCTTTGGAAGCAACTACTGCTGGTACTGGTTATGCAGTGAGAGCTGCCAGCACCAATGCTGCAGCTAAAGCTTTACAAACTTTGGGTGCTTTACAATTAACAGGTATTGGTGAAGGTGCTCCTAACCCTCCTAATACTGCTAAAATACTGGCTGGCAATGCAGCAGGCGATGCAACATGGCAACATGCTGCGGCAATAGGTCTTGCCAGTGGTTCAGGCACTTTAAACTTTGTTCCAAAATGGACTCCAAACACAACCACTTTGGGTAATTCAAAAATATTTGACGACGGAACTTTTGTTGGTATCGGTACTACCACTCCTGGCGCAGGTCTGGTTGTTAGTGGTAATGGTATCTGGAACAGTGCTATCGGCATTCAAAATACCGGTACAGGAATGGAGTGGAGGATGAATGTGAATGGAAACAATTTTGGAATAACCAAAATACCAGGTTCTACTTTTACTCCCCTACAATTATTCAGCACAGGCGGAATGGATTTCTCCAATTCAGCAGGTACTTCTATTGCCAGGTTATTGGATAATGGTAATGTAGGTATAGAAACTACAGCTCCTCAACATCGTTTATCTGTAGGACCAACAACTGCTGATGCACAGGGTGTAATGTTCAGAGTTTCAGGAAACAGTCCTGCATCCTGGAAAGGTGGTGGTGTATTTGGTAATACCAATGCTACCGTAATAATGGGTGAATTAAATGGTGTGGCTTCCTTAGGTGGTCATAACAGCAATCTTTCTGCATGGGCTCCATTGTCAATAAATGCAGCACCTGGTAATAATGTAGGTATTGGTACGCAAACTCCTGCTTATGCTTTAGATGTTAATCATAACGGAGGTACTGGCCTGCAGGTTAGATCCCTTGCTGCTAACACAGTTATAGATCTTAATGCAGCAAACGGCGATGCCGCTTTGCGTTACCAAAGTGCCGGTTTTACAAGGTGGAATGTTCGTAACGCCCCAGGTACAAACGATTACCAAATTTTAAGAAACAACGGCTTACCAGCTAATGTTACCATTAATAATGGTACCGGTTATGTAGGTATTGTTCAAACTGCTCCCGCTTATCCATTAGATGTGTTGCATGCAAACGGGCAAGGTGCCCGTGTTAAGTCATCTGCTGGTTTTTCGGTAGTAGATATTGATGCCCAGAGCAATGATGTAGCAATAAGGATGTATAATAATGGTACTGCCGACTGGCATTTAGGTAACGGAGCAAATATTTTTAATGGAATGGATTTTTATGATTTTAAAGCAGGTGCTAACAGAATGCTTATTGCAAATGGCACTGGTCACGTGGGTATTTCCAATAATAACCCCAGCGCCAGATTACATGTAACCAGCAACAATTCTATTAATTATGCCGTGCCAACATTGGCACCAACAACTTCGGGTATTGTTTCTGAACAAAATTTCACAACTGGACAAGAAATAGCGGGCATTACAGCCTACGGTAATGGTAGTACCTCAGAAAATGAAGGTATTATTGCCGCAGCTGGTGGATCAGCAGCATTCAACCTGGGTGGCCTTTTCCTTGCACAAGCGCCGAGCACAGGCACAAATATTGGTGTATTTGGAAGAGCAGCTAACGGAGCAAGCAACTTAGCTGGTTATTTCGTTGGCAGTGTACGTATCCAGGATGGTACGCAGGGAGTAGGAAGAATATTTGTAGATAACGGTGCTGGTACAGGTACAGGAAATTGGAGCACAGCGGCTGCAGCAAACTTAGTAAGTGGCAACGGAACAGTAAACGCTCTTCCTAAATGGAGCCCGAACGGAACTACACTCGCAAATTCACAAGTATTTGATAATGGAACAAACGTGGGTGTTGGAACAACAACCCCTGCGCAACCCCTGCATGTAGCTAAAGCACTTAATGGTGGAATGGGTGGCCAGTTGATGTTGGAAAATAGTGGCCCTCCAAATGCAAATAATGAGAATTCAATTGATTTTGTTCCTATTGGATGGGCATTCAGCAGCAACATACCGGGTGCTAGAATATTAGGAGATGATGACGGTGCTTTCAGTACAACGCTCGTATTCTCCACTAAAACTCCTGGTGCTTCTGGAAATGCTCTTGCAGAAAGGATGAGAATAAGTTCAGGTGGAAATGTAGGTATCAACAACAACAATCCGAATTTTAATCTGGATGTTGCCGGTACAACTATTCCTGTCAATTCAGTATCAACCGGCCCTTCAAATGCTGACCATGCCTACCAGGGTGTTGGAACAGGTGGTATCGGCTGGGTTGGTAATAACTTCAGCGGACTTTGGGCCAACGGTACTGCACCGGGCGCTTATGGTGTATACGCAACACCAGGATTTAACGGTATTGGCGTAATAGGCTTCCAGAACGGACCAGGCGGATATGGAGTTTTATGTCAGGGTAACGGCGGATACACCGGAACCTGGACATTGGTTTCTGATGCCAAGTTTAAAAAAGATTTTGGAAGCATAGATAATGCATTGGATAAAATCAAATTGCTGAATCCAACTACCTATCTGCTTAAAAAAGATGATTATAAATTGATGAATTTCCCATCAGAGCGTCAATATGGTTTTGTTGCTCAGGAACTAGAAAAAGTATTTCCAACACTGGTTGAAGCCGGCAAAATTCCCGGTACATCTCCAGATGCATCTATAGAATACAAAAGTGTTAACTACATTGGTATGATTCCTGTTCTTACCAAAGCAATTCAGGAACAGCAAAAAGAGATAGAAGATCTGAAAAAAATTGTTCAGGATTTAATTAAACAAAAATAATAACCCACAAAAAATAACATATGAAAAAAATAATCTTAATGTATGTATTTTCTTTCATTGCAATATCAGCAATGTGCCAGAAAATGGAATCGGGTAGTTCTGTAATAGATGGCAAACCTGCTGCGCCCAAACCTGCAGCAGCGGTAAGCAGCAAAGCTTATGCTGGTTATGTAGCTCCTGCGGCAGTGCCAAAACAAGCTACTCCTGCTGAACAGGCAAAGAAAAATGTAGAAAAATCTGTTGTTTTGCCAGCCAGTGGAAATCTTGGAACAGCTCCAGTGGAGCAGGTAACTCAGAATACCAACCCTGCCGCTGCTAAAGTTCAGGGCACCAGCTTTGAAGCAAAACAGGTTAAGCCGGTTGTTGAAAGTAAGCAAGTAACCACCGGGCCTTCATCTACAGATGCAGCCCCAAAAACGGAAGCTAAGCCGAAGGCAAAGGTTGGCAGTAATTAAAATTTGAAAACTTCCTCTTAGCCAATGGGTAGGAGAAAAGTATATTAACTTGCAGGCATGAAATGTTTCATGCCTGCTTTTTTTTGCTCATTTTTTTCTGTAACCCTGTTAGCACAGGAAAAGCCGGACAGTATCGTTAAAATTGGCAACAGCACCATCACACTTACAGAGGTAGTTGTAAACAACCAACTAAATGTTCCGGCATTCATCACCCGGATAAAAAATGATACCAGCTTTTATAAAGCCTTTAGAAACCTGCACATATTGGGTTTTACTGCCATCAATGATATCCGAATGAACGATGGGGATGGGAAAATAAAGGCTGGGCTACGAAGTACTACCAGGCAACTACGTAATAACAATTGTCGCAGCATGCAAATCATTGAAGAGCAGGTTACCGGAGATATTTATGATCAGACCAGGCAGTTTAATTACTACACTGCAAGAATGTATGCTTCACTTTTTTTTACAACCGACTCGGTTTGCGGTGAGGATAATATTGTAACCGGCAGAGCGTTTACCACAGCCGGTAAAACCGGTATGGAGAAAAATAAAGAGCAATTAAAGATCCTTTTCTTTAATCCCGGAAAAAAAATTAACGGGCTTCCTTTCATAAGTAATAAAACAGCTATTTACGATGATGCCATGGCAGGCAAATACGATATGAATATAGACATTGATATGTTTAAAACCCAAAGCTGTTACATTTTTAAGCAAAAAGAAAAACCCGAAAATAAAGACGAAGTAATTGTTGATGAAATGACCACCTGGTTCAATGATGAAACATTTGAAGTGGTGGCCCGCAATTACTCATTAAGCTATAGCGCCGGTGTGTATGATTTTAAGGTTAAGATGGAAGTGGTGATGACAAAATTCGGGCAGTACCTTGTACCATCACTTATACGCTATGTAGGTAACTGGAAAGCCATTTTTAAACCCCGGGAAAGAGGCGTATTCACCGCTACCCTATTCGATTTTAAATAAACCAGTCATTGGTTATTTAGTCATTAGTCATTGGACATTGGTCAATTCACCATTCAAACTCTTTATTATACGCTTCGGTAAATGACTAATGATCAGTGACCAATGACTTTTTACTTTTGCTTTCTGAAATCCTTAACTTTTTGATACGTAATTTTAGCACATGAAAAGTCTGTTTAAAAAACTGTTGCCTGTCTTTTTTATACTGGCATGTCTTAATGCATCCGCCCAGACAAACGGCCGCGATTTTAAAGCCATTGATGCTTATGTAAAAAGCCTGGGACCTTTAGAAAATATGAGCATGGGTACCATCAATAATGTGGTAAGCAATAAATTCACTCACAAGATGGATAAGGCCAGGGCCATTTATTACTGGATTGCACACAATATAACATACGACGTTAAATCAACCCGTAATAACAACAAATTAAAAAACACGCCAGCGGATGTGTTGCTTACCCGTAAGGCTACCGGTGTTGGTTTTGCCAGCCTGTTTCAGGATATGTGCAGCAGCGCCGATATCCGTTGCCTTACCGTTGATGGCTTTGTAAAATATAACACGCAGCAGATTGGGGATAATGACCAGGAGATTAATCATAGCTGGGCGGTAGTACAATTGGGCCAAAGCCCGGAAGAATGGTACTATGTTGACGTTGCTTTTGGCAGCGGCTACCTGAACCCAGACATGAAGGAATTTACCAAAGCTTATACAGATGCATATTTCTTTACTGAAAAAGAGACATTTAACCTTCAACATTATCCGGATAATGAAGCCTGGAAACTTGGTGGGGCACCAAAAAATAAAAAAGATTTTTTTGACATGCCGGTTGTAAGGGTGGCGGCAACGGAATTGGGTATTAAAAAGCTTTCGCCCAACGACGGTAAAATAAAAGCTAAAGTAAATAAGGCAGTAAAGTTCAGTTTTACCTTAAAAAGTACAGAGGAGATAACAAAAGTGGAGTTAGGGATGGGTGAAAAGAAGAAATATAAAGTAGAAGAAATTCAATACTCCAATTCGGCAAGCGTACTCAGTTTTACCTATAAGTTCCAGGACACAAATTCGTACCCCGTAACCGTTTTTGTAAACGGGAAGGAATTTGTTTTGTATTACGCAGAGGTGGAATAATAAAAAAAGCTTCAATTTTCATTGAAGCCTTTTTATACCTTATGCTCGTTGTTTTACAGGAGCTTTTTTCTTTACTTTTTTTAAGGCCGCATTAATATCCTTACTTAGGTTTTCGAAGGTAGGTTTACCTACAACCATTTCTCCATTGATGAAGAAAGCGGGAACATCTCTTACTCCCTTTTCAATACCTTCATTCAGATCATTACGTACCTGCCAGCCATAGGTTGAATTGATCAGTTCTTCCAGAAAATGCTTATTGCTGATACCGGCTTCTCTGGAATAAAGTTTTAAACTGGTTGTGCCTAACTGGCGGCGGTTATCAAAAAGAATATTGTGCATTTCCCAGAATTTACCAACCTGCGAGGCTGCAACTGCGGCTTCTCCTGCCTTCATAGAGCGCTGGTGTATTCTTGTCAATGGAAAATGACGAAATTGAAACCTGATCTTACCATCAAACTCTTCCAGTAATTTCTTTACTACTTCGTTTGCTTTTGCACAATCTTCACTTTCGTACTCCCCAAATTCCATCAGGGTTACCGCAGCATCGGGGTTACCTACAAAAACATCTTGGGGTGGAATGATCTCTACCACTTCTTTTACTTTCATTGCCATAATATTTGTCTTTTACCTGTTGTATAAACAACTTTTTATAAATGTATGTTCTGTTTAATTCTACTTTTTTTCTATCGCAGATTCTTTAACCTGCTCATTCCTAAAAACCACTGTTCCGTCAAACACGTCAACCAAAACCGGCCTTGTTTTATCAATATCTGCAGCAAGTATCCGTTTACTTAGCTGGTTTACAATTTCCTTTTGAATGAGGCGTTTTAATGGCCTTGCTCCAAACTGCGGATCGTAACCGTTCTCGGCTAAAAAATCAAAAACATAATCGCTAAACTGTAAATTGATTCCATTTGCAGCAACCAGTTGTTTTAAACTGTCGAGTTGCAATTTGATAATGCCCCTGATCTCTTTTTTCATTAAGGGCTGGAACATGATCACTTCATCAATTCTGTTTAAAAATTCAGGGCGGATGGTTTGTCTCAGTAAGGACATGACCTCGATTTTGGTCTTTTGTACTACTTCTTCCTGGTTGGCCTCTGTAACGTTCTCAAAATTATCCTGAATAATATGGCTGCCCATATTTGAAGTCATAATAATGATCGTATTTTTAAAGTTAACTATACGACCCTTGTTGTCGGTTAGTCTTCCATCATCCAATACCTGCAAAAGTACGTTAAAAACGTCAGGATGTGCCTTTTCAATTTCATCTAATAATATTACACTATATGGCTTACGCCGTACTGCCTCCGTCAGTTGCCCGCCTTCTTCGTATCCAACATAGCCGGGCGGGGCGCCCAAAAGCCTGCTAACCGCATGTTTTTCCTGGTATTCGCTCATATCAATCCGTGTCATCATACTATCGTCATCAAAAAGATAATCGGCCAGCGCTTTTGCCAATTCGGTTTTGCCAACACCCGTAGTTCCCAGGAAGATAAAAGAGCCAATCGGCTTTTTGGTATCCTGTAAACCAGCCCGGCTACGGCGAATGGCATCCGAAACAGCTTCAATGGCTTCCTCCTGTCCTACCACTCTTTTATGCAATTCCTCCTCCAAATGCAGTAATTTTTCCTTTTCGCTTTGCATCATTTTCATAACCGGAATACCGGTTGCTTTGGCTACATTTTCTGCAATATCTTCCGCATCTACTTCTTCTTTAAGCAAACGTTTTTCTGTACTATCCGTCAACCGGGCAGTAAATTGCTCTATGATCTTCTCCTGCTCCTGCACCTTACCATACCGGATCTCAGCAACCTTTCCATAATCGCCTTCTCTTTCTGCTTTATCGGCAGCCAGTTTTAAATTCTCAATTTCAGCCTTGGCATTTTGTATTTTTTCAACAACCTCTTTTTCCTGTTGCCATTTGGCTTTAAACGTATCCCGTTCAACCGAAAGATTGGATATTTCGGTATTTAACTGTTTTAGTTTGTGTTCATCATTCTCTCTTTTAATGGCTTCCCGTTCTATTTCAAGCTGCCGTATCTTTCTATCAAGCTCATCCAGTTCCTCGGGCATGCTGTTCATTTCGAGGCGAAGTTTGGCGGCACTTTCATCGATCAGGTCAATCGCCTTATCCGGTAAAAACCGATCGGTTATATACCTGCTCGACAGTTCAACTGCTGCGATGATGGCCTCATCTTTTATCAATACGTGATGATAGGTTTCATACCTGTCCTTTAATCCCCGCAAAATAGAAACGGCATCTTCAACAGTTGGCTCATTTATCATTACTTTTTGAAACCGCCGTTCCAGCGCCTTATCTTTCTCAAAGAATTTTTGATACTCATTTAACGTCGTTGCACCAATGGCTCTCAATTCTCCTCTGGCCAGTGCAGGTTTTAAAATATTAGCAGCATCCATAGCACCATCACCACCGCCGGCACCCACCAATGTGTGTATCTCATCAATGAACAAGATGATCTGCCCATCGCTGGTACTTACTTCTTTAACTACCGATTTTAACCGTTCCTCAAACTCACCCTTGTATTTTGCACCCGCAATCAGTTGTCCCATATCTAACGCATAAATGGTCTTTGATTTTAAATTTTCCGGTACATCTCCATTTACAATACGCATAGCCAAACCTTCTGCTATGGCCGTTTTACCAACACCGGGCTCGCCAACCAGGATGGGATTATTCTTACTTCTCCGGGATAAAATGTGCAAGGTCCTCCTGATCTCTTCATCTCTACCAATAACAGGATCCAACTTACCCAACCTCGCCATTTCAATCAGGTTTTTTGCATACTTATCCAGCGCATTAAATTGTGTTTCGGATGTTTGGGAAGAAACTGTAGAACCTTTTTTAAGATCTTTAATTGCAGCAATCAATCCCTTTTCTGTTAAACCTGCATCCTTTAACAATTTTGCTGCATTATCGCCTCCCTGCAGTATGGCTATCATTAAATGCTCAACACTTACAAATTCATCTTTAAATGTTTTTAAAGCTGCAGTTGAACGCAGCAAAACATTATTGGCATCACGGCTTAAAGATTGGGCCGGTTCTCCACCCGAAATTTTCGGAAGCTTTTTTATAGCAGCTTCCAGTTTTTCATCAACGTAAGCAACATTTACGTTGTTCTTCTTTAATAAATATTCAACAGGCGAATCTTTATCATCCAACAGCGCTTTTAAAACATGGTCGGTTTCAATATTTGCATTACCGGCGGTAAAAGCCAGTTGTTGTGCCTGCTGTAATACTTCCTGCGACTTTATAGTTAAATTTTGTATGCTCATTTTTCTTTGTTTCCAATATCATCACAAAACTCAATCCAACTAAATTTCTGCGCAATTATGGCATATACCAATCATATAACCTGCCGCATCAGCACATCAGTAAAAATTTATCTGCTAATGTTACAGGTTACAATTTTTATACATCCAGCATAACAAAATTTGAGGTATTGTTAAACAAATGAGTTTTTAAAAATTTATCAGGATAACTTAGATTTGTAATAATATAAAAAAGGTTAAAGCTTAAAAGACAGCAAAGAGAATGTACTCTTTTGGAAAACACAATAATGAAAAACCTGATTGGCTCTATTTTACTGAGTGGCATTTTTTTTACAGCCACGGCACAGAAAAAAAGTAAATTATTATCCGGCATGTACCTGCAATGGGGTTATAATACCGAATGGTTTACCAAAAGCAATATTCATTTTAATACGATGGTAGATGGCGTGCCACACAATTTTACCATTTACAAAGCAAAAGCACACGACAGAAGCGATATAAATGGAGTTATAAAGAAACCGATTGAAGTTACTGTTCCTCAATACAATTACCGAATTGGATTTTACTTGAATAAAAAACACACAAAAGCTATTGAGATCAATTTTGATCATACCAAATATATAGTTTACAATAACCAACCATTACGTGCCAAAGGATATATAGGCAGTAATTATTTTGATAAGGACACTGCATTTACAAAAAATGAATTGCAGTTTGAACATACCAACGGTGCTAATTTTTATCACATCAATTATGTGAGGCAGTACGAATTAAAACGGAATGCGGCACGCCCGGTTTTTACGGCTTTATGGAAAGCAGGTGCAGGCATATTGATTCCTAAGACAGATATAACATTGAGTGGTAAAAGGGTTGATAACCGTTTTATTATTGCGGGTTATTGTTTTGGTGCTGAGGGTGGTGCAAGGTGGTATGTAAGCCGTAAGTTATTTTTTGAAGGCGCGGCAAAAGCCGGGTTTGCAAATTATACCAATGCACTTGGTGTTGGCAATGGTAAAGTAAACCATAGCTTTGGCTATTTTGAACTAATCGGAACAATTGGCTATGATATAAATTTTTAAGCAACTATTAAATGCCGGGCCTCCGAAATTTCGGGGGCTTTTGTATTTTTATAGAAATGTAAAGTTGGCTGGCTATACAAACACACGTCGCTTTTTGAAGAAAATTGAGTGTAACTGAAAAACATACTAAACTGATTAAAGACCTGGCGACAAGCCTTGGTTTTGATTATTGCGGCATCGCCAAAGCACAATTACTGGATGAAGATGCCCGCCGCCTGGAACAATGGCTTGGTAAGGGCATGCATGGCGAAATGCATTACATGGAGAACCATTTTGATCTGCGGATAGACCCTTCAAAACTTGTACCGGGTGCAAAATCAGTCATAACATTACTGCTAAATTATTTTCCTGAAAATAAACAAACGGAAGCCGCACCCAGAATCTCAAAGTATGCTTTTGGCAATGATTATCACGAAGTGATAAGATCCAAACTGAAGTTGTTCCTGCAAAACCTAAAAGAACAGGTTGGCGAAATACACGGGCGTGGCTTTGTTGACAGCGCCCCCGTGCTGGAAAGAGCCTGGGCACAAAAAGCGGGCATTGGCTGGATCGGCAGAAACGGAAACCTGATCAACAAGCAAAGTGGTTCATTCTTTTTTATTGCTACATTAATTGTTGACCTGGAATTAAATTACGATAATTCATTTGTAAAGGATTATTGCGGCACCTGCACAAAATGCATTGATGAGTGCCCTACGGAAGCTATATTACCAGACAAAGTAGTTGATGGCAGTAAATGTATCTCCTATTTTACGATAGAACTTAAAGATTCTCTTATACCCCAAAACATGAAAGGCAAATTTGATAACTGGATGTTTGGCTGCGATGTTTGCCAGGATGTGTGCCCATGGAACCGTTTTTCAAGATCAACCGGCGAAAAAAGCTTTAACCCCATTCCCGAAATACTAAATTTTTCAACCAGCGATTGGCAAGAATTGACGGAGGAATCATTTAAAACCATTTTTCAAAACTCTCCGCTTAAAAGGCCTAAGTTTGAGGGTATAAAACGAAACCTGAATTTTATTAAGCATTAGTATGAATCAAGGTATTCAAAAGCTTTATGATCTTGCAAATAAAGGCCATAGGCTCATCATAGGTTTAATGAGTGGCACTTCATTAGATGGGCTGGATATTGCTTTATGTAAAATTGAAGGTTTTGGGAAGGCTACTAAAATGGAATTGCTCCAGTTTGAAACTGTTTCCTATACTGATGATTTTAAGAATGAGGTTAGAAACGTTTTTTCAAAAAGAGAAATTGATCTTGAAAAACTTTGTTTGCTCAATCCATGGATCGCATTGCAACATGCCGAAATGATAAATAATTGTTTACTAAAATGGAATATTGAGCACGGTGAGATCGATCTGATTGCCAGTCATGGGCAAACCATTTACCATGCTCCGCAAAGATTACATCAGCAACCAAAATTTGGAAATGCTACTTTACAAATTGGAGATGGAGATCATTTAGCAGTTGCAACCGGTATCATCACCATCAGCGATTTCAGGCAAAAGAACATTGCAGCAGGTGGCGAAGGCGCTCCCCTGGCGGTTTATGGAGATCATATACTCTTCAGCCAAAAAGGTGAAGACCGGGTATTGCTAAATATGGGCGGCATTGCAAATTTTACTTTTTTACCGGGTAACGATGCAGATATTTTGTGTACGGATGTCGGTCCCGGCAACACATTGATGGATGCATATATGCAGGAACAATTCCCGGGAAGTTCCTTTGATAATGATGCACTGGTTGCAAAATCAGGAGTTGTGAACGAAACGCTATTAGCTGCATTAAAGGAAAATAATTTCTTTTACCAGGATTTTCCAAAAACAACCGGGCCAGAGTTGTTTAATCTTGACTACCTGCAAAAAGCAAAACAAAAAAGCAACAACTTATCATTATCTGCAGAAGATACTATGGGCACGCTCAATCGATTTTCGGCTGATATGATTGTAGATGCCATTAAAGATTGTTTAAGGGAAAAAACAGGAATTCAAATAATCTGTAGCGGTGGAGGCATTCACAATCCTTTACTGATGCAGCATTTGCAGGATCAATTGCCTGGTTGTACTTTTCTCAGTACGGCTGAAACTGGCATTAATCCTGATGCTAAAGAGGCAATATTGTTTGCCATATTAGCTAATGAATGTGTGTGTAATAATGTGTCAGTCATTGAAGGAAGATCTAATGGAATGCTTCCAGTTTCTATGGGAAAGATCAGTTTTCCTGCTTAATTATTTTCAACGTAAGTCTTCAAACTATTCAACGCATCTTCATAGCCTTGCCCGGTTACTTTTTCTATAAATATGCCATAGAATTTTTCCCAGGGATACCATTTTAGTTTTATAAGCACATTCCATTCAACTTGTACCTGGTTGCTGTCCGCCAGTGGTAATACATTTATGGTATTCTGCACTTCATTCTCTCCAGTTCGTTTTAAAACCGCAGAAACCGCATAGTTTTGTTTCTGAACAAGCTGAATGCTGTTGTTTTTTCCTTTTGAATCCCACTCGCAGGAATTACTTGTTCCATCTGTACCGCTATTAAATTTAATTTTTGCCGAGTCATTGATAAAAACCGGTTGCCAGTGTTTCCAGTTTTTCAAATCGCTTATTTCCTTGAAAACAGTATCTGCAGGAGCATTGATCACTACGGCCCTGGTAACCATCAGCCTCGATGGAATAAATAATGAAAGGATCGTTATGAAAGTAAACAAGCCGGCCAATACAATAAAAAACCCTTTAAATAAACGAATACTCATTCTATTCCCATTTAAAAACTTTAATGGCAACGATGTAAACAGCAATGCCCCATAATACTAAAATACCAATCTCCATGCGTACATCCCATAAATTCTGGCCTTCAAACGCTACATTTCTCATAGCCGTATTTAAATGTGTAAGTGGTAGTGCTTTGGAAATAGGTTGCAACCATTTTGGAAAGGCTTCTATGGAAAAAAACGTACCTCCTAATAAAAACTGGGGTAATGTTATCAGGTTGGCAAATGGCGGTATGGTACTGTCATTTTTTGCCAATCCGCTTACTATAAAACCAAAGCCCATAAAGATCACCAGGCCGATAAAACTCAGTAGCAGCATTTCCATCAAGGTTCTGAATCCATTGACCAAAGTAAAACCAAATATGTAATATCCTGCCAGGATGATCACAATAGCCGTAACCATCTGAAATATAACTCTTGCTAAGCCTTCGCCCAAAATAATATGGGTTCGGCTAATGGGAGTTGCAAAAAAACGCTTCAGTACTAGAGTATTTCTAAGATTAAAAAACATGAACGCTACCCCAAAAACACCTGAGCTTAACAGTGAAAATCCTAATTGACCCGGCAGAATAAAATCGATCGTTTTATACTCCCTTACTATTTCCCTCTTAATTGGCAGCACGGGATCTGCCATAACATACGCAGGCCGGTTGGCAAATTTTGCATTGTTTATTTTTTCGCAGATGGCATTTAATATCGGCATAACCTGGGGCCATTTATCATCGCTGGCGCTTGTGCTGCTGATAGTATACTGGTAGGCCGAAGCAGAATCAACCGGTTTAGTAATATTGATAACTCCTGCGATCTTGCCCTTAATAAGACCAGAGCGCAAATCTCCGTCGGTTGCAAACCGCACAATTTTTATTCGTTTGCTGGCTTTAATAGAATCATATAGTGCATTAGCTGTATCACAATTTTTATCAATGGCTATTTTATATACTGGTGCACCTCCGCCATCGCCTATTAAGCAAAACACCCGTATTAAAATAAAAGGAAAAACGAAACTGAATACAACAGCCGACGGGCTCCGGAAAATTGCCCTTAAACTGGCTTTGGTAATCGCCAGCATGGCCCTTACCTGGCTATATTTTTGCATACACACACTAAATTGAGGCGTAAAGCTATTGGTAAAAAAGGATTCAAAAAAATTTGCAGGTTGCCGACATGTGTCGTATATTTGTGTGACAAATGTCAAAATCATGAAAAGGAAAGAGAAACATTCAAGCTACAAGCCAAATGCTGCTACGTCAAAAGCAGCAGAGCCAATGCCTGTTTACCGTAGTGTAAAAGCATTACCTAAGGTAAAAGATTTTACGTACAGCGAATTTAAAAAAATTGCCGATAAAACTCCTTTTACACAGGCTGAATGGGCTGCAATACTTCATGTAAGTGAACGTACATTACAACGCTATGCAAAAGGTAACGGTAGCTTTGCTTCCATTAATGCTGAACGTGCATTACAGATTGAAAAGGTATTGAAAGAAGGAGAATTCACTTTTGGTAAAATTGAAAATTTCTATAACTGGCTAAAACGTAATCCTTTCATGCTTGGTGGCAATCTATCTTTCGAAGCATTAACAACCGCCAACGGCATTGATAGAGTTTTAACCCAATTACACAGGATACAACATGGATTATTTGCATGATTGTTTATCGAATTACCAACTCCAACTACAAAGATGACATATCTGGCACCGGCGCTAAATTTAGAGGCGCCAGGTGGAATATGCCCGGAACGAGTATGTTGTATACCGCTGAAAATATTTCATTAAGTGTCCTGGAGATCCTAGTACACATCGGGTTGAATGACATTAAAAATTTTTATCACCAGCTGGCTATTTTTATTCCTGATGATACAAACATAAAAGAAATAAATACTGATAAGCTTAAGCCGGGCTGGTACGAGGATGAAGATTATACCTCCTTTATGGGTACCGAATTCATCAAAACTAATAATAGCCTGGTTTTGAAAGTACCATCAGCCATAATAGCCGAAGAGCATAATTTTCTTGTAAATCCCAATCACCAGGATTTTAAAAAAATAAAAATTAAGAAGTCTAAACCTTTTACTTTTGATGAAAGGCTTTATAGATTTAAATGAACAGAATATATCTCCTTCTAGGCAGCAATATAGGCAACAGTAAAGCCATTTTATCCAAAGCTATTAAACAGATTGAGAAGCAGATTGGTGTTGTAACCGGTCAATCGTGCTTGTACAACACCGCTGCATGGGGCAATACCAGGCAATCCGATTTTTTAAACCAGGTAATTATTGTTGAAACCGCATTATCGGCGCAGCAAACCATGCAAACCATTTTAAATATCGAAAAAAAAATGGGGCGAATCAGAACAATCAAAAATGCACCCAGGATCATTGACATTGATATTTTATTTTTCAACAAAGAAATTATTGACGAGGATCATCTCACCGTTCCACATCCACAGATACAGAACAGGCGTTTTGTGCTTATACCGCTCAACCAGCTATCGCCGAATCTGAAACACCCTGTACTCAAAAAAACGGTGCACCAACTTCTGACTGAATGCCCTGATAAATTAAATGTGAAAAAGTTTTAACTGCATAAAACCTGTTTCCGCTTATTTTGCAGTTCTATCTGCATATGAAGTATAATTTTGTTACTATAGAAGGAAATATTGGTGCCGGCAAAACCACGCTGGCTCATTTACTAAGCAAGCATTTTAATGCAAGGCTGATACTGGAAGAATTTGCAGACAATCCCTTTCTGCCTAAATTTTACGAAAACCCAGGCCAGTACGCTTTTCCGCTGGAATTGTTTTTTATGGCAGAGCGATACAAACAACTAAAAGACCTGTTGCAGACAAAAGATATGTTTCAGAACATAACTATTTCCGACTATCTTTTTACCAAATGCCTTTTGTTTGCTAAAGTAAATTTACCGGATGAAGAATTCCGTTTGTATCAAAAGCTTTTCGAGATCATTAATCCACAGATCATACAGCCCGATATTGTGATTTACCTGCACACACCAGTAAAAAAATTACAGGAAAATATAAAAAAACGTAACCGGGATTATGAGCAATCAATTCCCAATGATTACCTGTTTACATTGCAGGAAACTTATACGCAGTATATAAAGCAGCACAACATCAAAACCCTTTATGTTGATGCCGGCAATGCAGATTTTTTGGGTAATGAAGAGCACATGAAAGTTATTATTACCGCACTTGACAAAGAATATGAAGATGGGCAACATTATTTAACTTTGCCCTAATCTTTTCAAATGAGCTCCAGCAAACTACCCAAAGAATTTCATCACTTCATTTTTGCCAGGTTATTTTTTGTGCTGGGCTTACGCATGATAACCACTATCGTAATATACCAGGTCTTTCATCTAGCCAGTACATATATGGTAGGTCTTGCCGGCCTTGCGGAATTTGTGCCCGCCGTACTTGCTGCTTTATTTGCCGGACATTATATTGACAAACACAATAAAAAAAACATCCTTGTCTGGTCTTATGCATTTTATATGGTTTGTGGCATCAGCCTGGCGTTGATCAGCATGCCATGGTTTGGATTCAGCAATACTGCCCAGCTAACAGTCATTCTATCAGTTGTATTTTGTACCGGCATTATCCGCTCATTTGCGGGGCCTGCTGCCAACAGTATGATTGCGGCCATTGTACCCCGTGAATTGTTACCAAAAGCCATCTCCTACAATTCATCTACCTGGCTTATATCCTCTATTGGCGGCCACGCCGTTGGCGGATTGCTGATTGCATTTATAGGCATTTCAGGTGCATACTTTACAACAGCAGCATTAATATTGATTGCAGGAATTTTTGCCTTACAACTATACCCAAAACCTCCGGTGCAAAACCTGGAAAACGAGCCCATGTTCACCTCTATCAAAAAAGGATTTGCTTTTGTGTTCAACAATAAAAATTTGCTGGGTGTGATCTCTTTAGATCTTTTCGCTGTACTTTTTGGAGGTGCTACCGCTTTTATTCCCGAAGTAGCATCAACCATTTTGCACACTGATGCTATCGGTTATGGTTTTTTGAATGCAGCCATGGACCTGGGTAGTCTTATAATTGTTGCTGTACTTGTAAAATATCCTATGCGCCACAGGCAGGGACTAAAGATGTTGTTAGCTGTGGCTGGTTTTGGAGTCTGCATTATCATCTTTGGTTTATCAAAAGTATATTGGTTAAGTTTTATAGCATTGCTTGCAGCAGGTTTGTGTGATGCCGTTAGCGTAGTGGTACGGGGCACCATCCTGCAGTTATTTACCCCCGATGAATTGAGGGGCCGTGTTTCTTCCATCAATTTAATTTTTATAAACAGCAGCAATGAACTTGGCCAGTTTGAAAGCGGTGTTACGTCCCGTATGTTTGGCACTTTACCGGCAATTATTTTTGGCGGTGCTATGTCGGTGTTGGTTGTAACGGCTACGTGGCTTAAGTTCCCGAATTTGAGAAAATTAGAATATTGATGATAAAAACTACTGAGATGAT
>JANOUJ010000524.1:0-3409 GCA_031416815.1 Chitinophagaceae bacterium | reverse complement strand
AATAGATTTGGCAATACTGGCTGAATTGAAAAGAATTCCATTTGGATTTTCGAGCACATTAAATTTATGATTCGCCAGTTTTGTTCCGATCTGTTCGGTAAAGCAGGAACCGATCAACAATAGATTTTGTTGATGATTGATTTTGATATCAAAAGGTTTGGGAGTAAATTCTAAACGGAAGTCCATAACACGAATTTAGAAGCAATTACACTAATTACACGAATATTTCTGATGCAAGCATGCTACACTTTCGCAAAGCTTCTTTATCTAAATTGTTAAGCAAATTCTTTTCTTCAAAATAAGGTATCATCATTTCTGTATCCATATTGCCCACTAGTTCGTCATCTGCCATGGGGCAACCGCCTATTCCTTTTAGTGCGCCATCGAAACGCTTGCAACCAGCTTGCAAAGCAGCATCAACTTTTTCTTTCCAATTATTTGGTGTTGAGTGCAGGTGAACACCAATTTCTGTTTCGGGCAATGAATCAACCAGGTATTTGGTGATATGGTAAACTTGTTCCTTACTGGCCAAACCAACCGTATCAGCCAGTGAAACTATGTTGATATCCATATCCACCAACTTATTCACCCAATCAAAAACAATGGCTTCATTATAAACATCGCCGTAAGGATTCCCAAAGCCCATTGAAATATAAACCACCAGTTCCTTTTTATTCTTGATACAAAGATTCTGTATCTCTTCTACCCTGCCCAAGGATTCAACAATAGAGGAATTGGTATTCCTTTTTTGAAAAGTTTCTGATACGGAAAACGGAAAACCCAAATAACTGATCTCATCAAATACAACTGCATCCTGCGCCCCTCTCTCATTGGCAATGATCGCAAGCAGTTTTGTTTTTGTCCCCCCAAGTGCGGGATGAATTTTTAATTTTTGAATTACCTCTTTCGTATCCGCCATTTGTGGTATTACCTTAGGCGAAACAAAACTTCCAAAATCAATGGTATCAAAACCTACTTTCAATAAAGCATTAATGTATTCGATCTTTTTTTCTGTTGGAATAAAATGCGGCCAGCCCTGCATGGCGTCTCTTGGACATTCTATCAATTTAATTGCATTGTTTGTGGTCATGAGCGCTGTTTCATTGCTTCATATAATATTACACCTGTGGCAACCGATACATTCAACGAATCAAAATCGCCGGTCATGGGTATTTGAAATTGATCATCGCAGGTTTTTAACAGCGCAGGATAAATTCCTTTTTCTTCGCCTCCCATTACAATGGCACAGGGTTCAGCAAAATTTATTTCGTATGTTTTTTTTGCAGCTTTCATTTCGCTGGCAAAAACTTTAATGCCATTCATATGCAGGTCGTCAACCGTTTTCATGAGGCTGTTAACACGGCATACTGCCATCTCTTCCAATGCACCCGCTGAGGTAAGCACAGCGTCCTCATTCAATGCGCCCACCCCTTTGTCGGGTATGATGATGGCATGTACACCAAAGCAATAAGCACTACGGGCAATACCACCAATATTCCTGATATCGGTAATTCCATCCAATATTAAAAACAAGGGTACTTCTCCTTTTTCCACTACAAAAGAAATGACATCCTGCAAATCCTGGTACTGAACTTTTGCGATCAGCGCCACACAGCCCTCGTGATTGCTTACATTGAAATTATTTAGCTTTTCAACCGGTACTTTATTGATGGGCGTTTGTGTTTTTTCGGCAAGCTTTTTTATTTCATCAATGGCTTCGCCATGCACGGTGGTTTGCAGGTAAATGCGTTCAAGTTGCTTACCGGTTTGCATTGCTTCGGTTACAGCCTTGCGGCCAATAACCAGGCTGCTTTTTTTGGGGCGATGATGTTGATGTTGCTGTCTGAAATTTTTCATGTATGAAACCTATAAGGTTTATCAAAGATAATTCTTCTTGCCAGAGACTTTATGAAACCTTATAGGTTTTACCCAATAAAAAACCATAAGCTCTTGCAAACTTATGGTCTTCAAAGCCCCTCCTTCAACGGGGTTTGGGGAGGCCGGGCCTACAACCCAAATACTTTCTTTACTTCCTTCACTGCATCCAGCTTCTCCCAGGTAAACAACTCTACTTTCTTCTTAACTACTTTACCATCAGGTGAAGTAAATATTTTTTCAACAGTTTCATTTTTACGTCCCATGTGACCGTATGCAGCAGTTTCGCTGTACATCGGGTTACGCAGTTTTAAACGCTGCTCAATAAAATAGGGACGCATATCAAAACAAGACATAGCCATTACTTTCTTAGCTATTTCTCCATCAGTCATGTCAACTTTTGCTGTACCATAAGTAACCACATTGATACTGGTTGGCTGCGCCACGCCAATAGCATATGAAACCTGCACCAACACTTCATCACACAACCCGGCTGCTACTAAATTTTTCGCAATATGGCGTGTTGCATAGGCTGCACTGCGGTCAACCTTACTCGGATCTTTACCACTGAAAGCTCCACCACCATGTGCCCCCTTACCTCCGTAAGTATCTACAATAATTTTACGGCCGGTTAAGCCGGTATCGCCATGCGGACCACCAATAACAAACTTACCGGTTGGGTTGATGTGGTATTTTATTTTGTTGTTGAAAAGATGATTATACTTTGGATACTTCGCTTTTACCCTTGGGATCACAATGTTGATGATGTCTTTCTTGATCTTTGCAAGCATTTTTTCATCCGCAGCAAAATCATCGTGCTGGGTTGAAACTACGATGGCTTCGATCCTTACCGGTTGGTTGTTATCATCGTATTCTAAAGTAACCTGGCTTTTTGCATCAGGACGCAGATATTTTATCTGCTTATTTTCCCGGCGTACCGCCGCCATTTCTATTAAAATATAATGCGCCAGGTCTAAAGCCAAAGGCATGTAATTATCGGTTTCGTTGGTTGCATAACCAAACATCATTCCCTGGTCACCGGCGCCCTGTTCTTCCTTCTTCTTACGGTCAACACCCTGGTTGATGTCGCCACTCTGTTCATGTATAGCAGAAAGGATCCCACACGAATTGGCTTCAAACATATATTCGCTTTTGGTGTATCCAATTTTACGGATCACACCACGTGCAATTTCCTGCACATCCAGGTAAGCCTTACTTTTTACTTCGCCTGCAAGCATTACCTGGCCGGTTGTTACAAGCGTTTCGCAGGCAACTTTACTCTGCGGATCAAAAGCTAAAAAATTATCGATCAATGCATCACTGATCTGGTCTGCTACTTTATCGGGATGTCCTTCACTTACGGACTCAGATGTAAATAAATATGGCATATTTTTTTTTTAAGATTGCAAAGATACGGTTGTATGTGCTAAAGAACAAAGTCCTTCCATTTTTTGGAAGGACTTTATTCAAATATGTAGTGCGACTAAAGTTTAGAATAAAGTATTCTTAACCTTAGTTTATAATTAGGGTTTAA
>JANOUJ010000523.1:0-4118 GCA_031416815.1 Chitinophagaceae bacterium | reverse complement strand
CCAGCCCCTTTTCTATTTTGTATGTTTAGCATGTCTATCGTCGTGTGGCGGTGGAGGTAAATTACCTTACCGGATAGACAATGGAAAAATTTAAGATGCTTTTGAAATTACCCTTACCGAGAAAAAAATTACACTTAAGCCCAATGAAATGTTCAGTTTACCTGAAAAGGGATTGCAGGGAAGTGAAAAAAGTTGGAAGTGGAATGCTACAGACTCAGAAATAAAATATGCAGAACTAAAGCAAAATAAATATCCTGCATATGATATTACCATTTCCAAAAAAGGCAACAAAATGTATTTTGGCAAAATACTTTTTTTCAATTTAAGCAGCGATGACAAGAATGTTGCCTTGTCCAGGCCTTATTACCAGATCAAGATCGATCCACGCTTTTTTGAAAGTTCAAAAGATGGCAAGATAAAATGTGTGAATGACGCTCCAAGGCCTTCAGGAAAAAAAGCATCGAAAAAAGCAATTAAGCCTACGTGGATCATCTGGATGTCTGATTCGCCTTTTTGATTTTCATAACATTTTTTTGTGGTAATATAGGATGCTACTGCTTTTGAGAAAAGTAGTAGCATTTCAATTATTGCCAATATTTACCTTCATTAATACCATTCCTTTATTTTTCAGTTCTTTTAAGGCTACTCCTTTTTCATTCTTCATATCAAGTAATATCACATTATGGTCATAGCCCAGATCAATCTGAACCCTTCCATCAATTATCCATCCACGCCCCTGTATAACTGTCCCTTTGGCGGAAAAGCGATTAAATACCTGTAGATCTTCCTGCAGGATGAAGGACACAATTTCTCCGTCTTTAAATTTTTTATACTTACCCATGATCTGGGCGCCTATAAATTTTATTTTTGAAAGATCTGTCTTTTTTTGCGGCTTTAATTTTTTGTCCAGATTTGAAGGATGCTCGCCATCATTTTCATCAATCTTTACCGTCATGCCACCAATATTTAATTTCTCTGATGCGCTGATGCTATTTTCATCTTTCTTATTTGGTTTTGGTGCAGTTGTAAAAATATTATACCCGAAATCATGCATGTATAATTCGGGATACTGAAATAATTCTTTTACCGCAATGATCTTATAAACGTAGGCGGCCGTTTCTTCGTTCAACTGCATTTGAAAATAGTTGGTTCCCTGCTTTTTGATCGCATTTTGGATATTGCCAATTCCAATATTGTAAGCTGCTGCCGTTAAAACCCAGGATGAAATTTTAAATTGTTTACGGATATGCAGATAATAGTTTGCCAAAACTTTACAGGCAGCATAAGTTGATTTATTAAAATCATTTCTCTCATCAACGAGGCCATTTACTATCAACCCCAATTCCCGGGCGGTTTCGGGCATTAATTGCCAAAACCCAGCAGCACCTGCACTTGAGGTGGCATTCTTAAAACCACTTTCCACAATTGCCAGGTATTTAAAGTCTTCCGGTATATTGGTCTCCTGCAAATAATATTCCACCAAACTCATATATTGGTTTACTCTTTGTCTTAAAGATGGCACGTTAACATTATTGATCTGTTTTTTTATGATACTCATCAATTTGTCTGAAACAAATTTTTCTCCAACAGGTATACGTTCGCCACAAAAGATAACTTCATGGGCACGGCAGTTTACAATTGTGCAGGTTAGCAAAAAGCAACATGTACATTTTAATAATAGAGATTTCAATTTCATAAGCATTGTATAAACTGCTGAGTTTGCCTGATCTAATATCTGGCCTCTTCTTCATTATATTTAGTTCCGGGTATTTCTATATCCAGTTTAATCTTATTGAGCCTGTCGTTCAATTCGAAATTTAATTTTTCCTGGTCATTAATATAATAGCTTTTACATACATAAACGACCAGAGCCTCATTACCGGGAGTAACAATGGGTAAAATAGACGGATATAGGTAAAGTGGGTATAATTTTATCCGGTTACCAGCTCTTTTCGTCCAGGTCACCATCATAGAACCGGTTAAAAAATCTGAATTGCTGTTATTCTTTACCAGGAATTTTAAGTAAACATTTGTTCCTTCAAAATTAATTCCCTGGCACGTTATTTTAATATCGCCCTGCGTGGTTGATAAATCTAATCTCGGATTTTCTGATAGCATTGCCTTGATGAGGGTAGCTTTTCCGGATACATTTGCGGGTGCATCATTGAACGGTTGTTCAGGAGGTAATTTAGTAAAATCTATATCCGGATATTTTGCTTTTAATTCCGCAGCAGTGTAGGGCGATGGGGTAGCTGGTAGCATTAAAGAGTCTGCAGTTCTTTTTTCCTGCAGTTTTGATTCAGCATTATTTGATTCAGAAGTTGCCCGTTTAGTTGCAATTCTTACTACTGTCTCTTTTTTTGGCGATTCGGCAATACTTCCTTTTTCCAGTTGATAATTGACAATTTCAAGTCTTTGCTTTGCATAGCCATAATCCGGCCGTATAGTTAAAACATCGAGATATGCCGTTTTTGCCAGGGCGTAATTTTTTTCGCTAACAGCCTGGTCGGCACGTTTTAGAGCATCCCGGAATTTTTGGTCAGATTCTTTTTGCTTTTGATAAAGTTCCAGCTTAGCAAGGTCTTCTTTTTCTTTTTGCAAGGTCCGGATTTCTGCTGTTGAATAAGTGATCTGTTTTTGCGGATAGTATTGCCTGGGTTTTATGGCCAGCGCCTCTTTGTAGGCAACAATCGCACTTTCGTACGATTTGGCAATTAATAAACTATCGCCCAAAACAATTTTTTGATCGTACTTATTATCTACCTCATTTGCTTTGGCAATGGCATCCAATTTAACCTCTATAATTCTTAACTGCATTTTTGGCTCAACTTCTGCGGGTTTTAAACGCAGTGCTTCAGTATATTCGATCTTGGCATTAACAAAGTCTTGTTTTAAATAATAGGAATTGGCTTTAGACATCACGAGCGTATATTTTTTCTTTAATTCCGCCAACGCAGCGATGTTGTCTTTTTTAGCTTTTTCCGCCGCAGCTGCTTCATCGATCTTCAATTGGATTTCCTGGATCTTTTCACCAGGAAATTTTTCCTCAGGCTTTAGCGATGCAGCATCGGTGTACAATTTGCGGGCATTTAAATAACGGCCATTATCAAATTCTGTATTTGCTTTTGTAAGAATTGCTGTGTAATTACTGTTTAATTCGGCTTCTTTGGCTAACCTGTTATTTTCAGCGTCCTGCCTGGCTTTCCGCTCTTCAAATACTTTATCTATTGCTGCTATCTGGTCAAGCGGCTTTTTTTCGTTGCTAAGCGCCGAGGCCCTTACATATTGGATCTTCGCGGCTTCAAAATCATTTTTATCCAATAGTTTATCTGCTTCTTTCATCAGCGCTTTGTATTCTTTTTCACGGGCCTGTATATCCTTTTCTTCCTGCTTTTTCCTTGCTTTAGCCTCTTTTGATGTTTCCTTTGGGGAAGCTATTTTCTTGTTTTCTGCCTCTTGGGCCTCATTCATCTTTCTAATTGTATTTAACTGCTTTGCCGGCCAATCCCTTTTATCTATGCTTAGTGCTTTGTTGTATGCAATAGTGGCATTGTTTAAATCCCGTTCAGCAAAATATTTATCAGCTGATCTGATGGCTTCATTGTATGCATTTTCCAACCTTGCCTTCTCAGTTTCTTTTTGATCCGTTTTTGAATCTTTAATCAGTTTTTGTTTATCTGCAGTTTCTTTGGCCAGTTGCGTTGCCTGCAGCTTTGTGATATTTTTCAACTGTTCATTGGGCCATGATTTTTTGCCCAATCCCAATGCACGGGTGTATTCGGCTTTAGCCTCTTCTAAATAGCCAGCCTTAAACAATTTGTCGGCATTTTCAATAATGGTGGTATACCGGGTTTCAAGATCATTCTTTTCCTTTTCTTGTTTCTCTTTTTCAGTTATTAACTTTATTTTTCCCAGGGCAACTACATCATTTTGCTTTATAATAAGGGCCTGCTCAAAAGCAACCCTGGCGTCTTCCAGGTTATTTTTCTTTAACAATTTTTCACCCTCATTTATATAACCTGTATATAAACCCGTAAGCCTTTGCTGCTCATTTTTGCCATTTTCAGAATTGATCAGTTCTTCGATCTTTTCAAGCTGGTGGCTGGCATAATTATCCC
>JANOUJ010000522.1:0-7135 GCA_031416815.1 Chitinophagaceae bacterium | reverse complement strand
GCATTGGATATGGATTGTAATTATCTGCTTCCTGGTAATTTTACTATTGGTATGTTTAAGGGTAATATTTGAAACACACAGCAGTACCAAAACACTGGCTTACCTGCTCTTTTGCATTTTTATACCGGTGATAGGGATTTTTTTTTACATCACGTTCGGCATCAATTACTGGAAGCTAAAGGTATACTCACATAAGGCCGGTGAAGATGAAAAGCTGTTGCAGCAATTGAAAAAAAGCATTCCCCACTACAACCAAACAATTGTAACACCTGAGGAAGCGGCCGACATGCAAAACGCAGAGTTGGCAGCTATGCTTATAAAAGATATTAAAAGCCCCCTCACCAGGTATAATAAAGTAAAGCTGTTACTGAATGGCGAGGAAAAATTTCCGGAATTGATAGCCTGCATGGATAAGGCAAAGTACCATATCCACATGGAATATTATATTTATGAGCAGGATGAAATTGGCAGCACTATTATTGAATTGCTTATTAAAAAAGCCAGGGAAGGTGTAGCGGTAAGATTTATTTATGACGACTTTGGCAGTCCCACTATAAAAAAGAAAATTGAAAAGCGCATGCGGGATGCAGGTATAGAAATTTATCCATTTTCAAAAGTTCATTTTTACCTGCTGGCAAACCGCATTAACTACCGCAACCACCGTAAGATCGTTATTATTGATGGCCAGACCGCATTTACAGGTGGTATTAATGTAAGTGACAAATACATTAATAATAAAAAAGGAGAATTGTTTTGGCGTGATACCCATTTACGTATTGATGGCCCCGGTGTATATTACCTGCAATACCTGTTTTTAACCGATTGGAATTTTTGTTGTTCCCAAAACCTGAAGGCCGATCAACTATATTTTGCGGAGGATGTTATGCAAAAGGAAGATACTTATGTGCAGGTAGTAGGCAGTGGTCCCGATTCGGAACAGCCAGCTGTTTTATTTTCCATTCTACAGGCAATTTATCTTGCAAAAAAGGAGATAATCATTACCACTCCATATTTTATACCCGGCGATAATATTATGGATGCACTTCGTATAGCCGCATCCAGCGGGCTTTCGGTAAAATTATTGGTGCCGGGGAAAAGCGATTCCCGGATAGTGAATGCTGCATCCAAAGCTAATTACCACGACCTGCTGAAAGCCGGTGTGGAAATTTATTTATACCAGAAAGGATTTGTACATGCTAAAACCATGGTAACCGATGGTAAATTATCTATGATAGGGACGGCCAATATGGATTACCGCAGCTTTGATCTGAATTTTGAAGTAAATGCCATTGTGTATGATGTGCCTTTTGCTGAAAAGCTGAGAGCAGTATTTTTTGAAGATCTAAAAAGTGCCAAAGAAATAAATGAAAAACTTTGGGAGAGCCGTGCATTTTATTATAAACTGGGCGACCGGATCGCCAGGTTATTCTCGCCGGCATTGTAGGTAAATATTGTTCTTCGACTCTATGTGTAGTTTCTATTGTGTACTATGACCTATGTGGTTCAGTTTTACTCATCTCCCTTTATCCTCTTCCAGAATATATTAAAGGCGTGGCGGTCCCACTTTGCAAAACGGCCACGCTGCACAACCAACGTGTTGTCAATATCGGGCTCCACATAATAATGAAAGGCAAATTCCTCTTTTGGATTTATCCATCCAATTACCTGTCCAAATCTCAAATCATTAAAAACAAGGGTATCTTTTCTTTGCTCCACCGTATAATATCCTTGCGAAAAGCGAACCAGTTGCTGCACCTGTTTATAATCCTTTGTATTGTTCAGTAAAGCGGCATTTCGGGGAAAATACTGCAGGTTTAATTTTTTTCTTTTATCAAATACAGAACGGTAGCCAATATAATAACCACTGTCGGTACCGGCTGCAACAAACCAAAGCCAACTTTGCAACGGTGCCGGGGTTGTAAGATAACTGTTGTATGGTATCTCCTGTTTATGCAACAGCTGTTTTACGTTGTTGTTGATGATCATCTTATTTACCACGCAGTAACCCAGGTACAAAAAACAAAACCCAATACCCAACCGCCACCAGAATTTTCTTTGTTGGCTGAACGACCTTAACACCAATAACATCACGAAAGCTATAGCGGGCACGATAGAAAACAGCGGATCGGCCACATACATTACGTTAAAGCTGATGCGGTAATGACTGAAGGGCTCAAACCATCCAACACCATAATTATTAAAGGCATCTAAAAAAATATGGGTGAGTATTACCGCAGTAAAAAATGCCAGCCACCGTTTAAAAGAAATATTGTGCGGCCGGTGCCATTTCTCTGCAAAAAAAGCCATCAGGAAAGCGGTAGCTACGCCAAACAAAATAGAATGTGTAAAACCCCGGTGAGCCAACAGGTTTTCGCTGGTATTGAGCCATGTTGCCGCAATAAAATCTATATCAGGAATACTCTGTGCCAGCGCACCCCAGAGCATGGCTTTTTTACCAACCTTATGGCCGGCAAAGGCTTCGCCCATGCAGGCGCCGAGTGCAATATGTGTGAGTGAATCCATACGAAAAGTAAAAAATCAAAACAAATAAATCATAACTCAGGTTGGTCCTAAATGGTCAGACGAGGGCGTCAGCCCATCTCCTCCACCCACTTATCCCTATCATCGGGAGAGAATTTCCAGGGCGCAAAATTGTTTTCAATATTACCGAACATGGTGTTCCATTCCTGTGGGGCGTTGCTGTCTTCCATAATGAGGGAGCGGCGCATTTCTAAAATAATATCAAGCGGGGAGATGGAGACCGGGCATTCCTGAACACAGGCATTGCAGGTGGTGCAGGCACGCAGTTCCTCAACAGTTATGTGAGAGAAAAGATTTCTGCCATCGTCTTTAAATTCGCCGTTGGCTTTTATGTTCTTGCCTACGGTTTCCAGGCGGTCACGGGTGTCCATTACTATTTTGCGTGGACTTAATAATTTACCGGTTTGCGTAGCAGGGCATGCAGCAGAACACCGCCCACATTCTGTGCAACTGTAAGCGTCTAATAAATTTTTCCAGCTCAGGTCAAACACATCTTTGGCGCCAAATTTCATGGGAGCGGCTTGTTCAGTTGGTGCAAGCTCGGGCTGCATCATGTATTTAACTTCGTTCTGCACACTTTCCATATTGTCCATCTGGCCGGGCGTTTCCAGTTTTCCATAATACGCATTGGGGAAGGCGAGTAAAATATGCAGGTGCTTGCTGTAAGGCAGGTAATTTAAAAAAGCAAATATGCCAATGATGTGCAACCACCAGCAGGTGCGTTCAATAATTATTAGTGTGGGAGCAGAGAAATTGTTGAATAACGGAGCAATGATGCCAGAAAAAATAAAATTACCTGTTTCGGCGTAATGCTCGCTATGCTGTAATTGTAGTGCACGATCGGCACTGTTCATGGTGAGGAAAAGGGACATTAAAATGATCTCAGTAATTAAAATATAATTGGCATCGCTGCGTGGCCATCCGTCGAGGTCCTTACTTATGAAACGTTTAAGTTTGATGACATTCCTTCTTATTAAAAAGATGATACAAACAGCCAATACGCCAACGGCCAGTATCTCGAAAAAGTTGATGAGGAAGGTATAAAAAATACCGGTGTAAGGCAGGAAGATGCGGTGTGTGCCAAATACGCCATCGATACCGATCTCCAGTACTTCAATATTGATGATGATGAAACCAGCGTAGATGATAAAGTGCATAATAGCCACCAGTGGATTGCGGAACATTTTTTTTTGTCCGAAGGCCAGGAGGAGTAAATTTTTCCAACGTTTGACGGGTTGATCGGTCAGGTCTTCAGCTTTACCTAAAAAAATGTTGCGGCGTATGGTAAGTATGTTTTTTGTAAATAGCCAGACCGCGGCAACTGCAAGCGCTATGAAAAGTAATTGTTGTATCTGCATGATAGAGATTGTTGTGCTAAGATAAATATAAGCCACGAATTGCACTAATTAACACGAATGACATTGATTCTGCCTGCGGCAGAATGGGTTTGCCACAGAGGCACAGAAGCACAGAAACGTGATTTGTATTTCTTCTGTGTTTTCAGTGCCTCTGTGGCAATAAATGTTTGCCGCAGGCAAACCATGTTTCTTTTTCAATTAAATTCGTGTATTATGGAAGAGCGTAAACAAATACTCACTGCTGAAGTGGCCAACAAAAAACTGCGCCGCATGGCATTGCAGGTAGTGGAAGAGAATTATACCGAAACACAGCTGGTGCTGATCGGGATTAAGAACAACGGCACCGTGATAGCAGAAAAGATAAGCCAGTACATAAAAGAAGTGTTTACCGGTGAAGTGTTGGTGCTGGAGCTGAGTATGGATAAAAAAAATCCATTGGAGATCAGTTTAAATACTACCATGGATTTTAATGATAAAATCATTGTGCTTATAGATGATGTGGCCAACAGCGGCCGTACCATGTTGTATGCTTTAAAACCTTTACTGCAACAGCTTCCTAAAAAAATTCAAACACTGGCCCTGGTGGAAAGAACACACAAAACCTTTCCCGTGGACGTAGATTATGTGGGCTTTTCGGTTTCTACAACTGCAGATGAAAATATAAAAGTGGAGGTGGAAGGAGGAGAAGTTGTGGGGGCCTGGATGACCTCACCCCAACCCCTCTCCTGAAAGAGAGCGGCCAGGGCTCAAAGTTCTAAGAGACTTAATTTGTTTAACGGCCGATCACTAAAATCCCATGGCTTTTACTTTGAAACCTCCGTTTGAATATTCCAATGCCGGCATGGGAATTTTTACAATGTTGAGTAAACGGAAAGCAAGTTTTAAACCTTTTTTGTTGGATTTTATTTTAGTCAGATCAATATCCGGCGAAAGGTACCATTGCCTGTAACGCTTAATATCGGTGCGACTGAAATTGATATTGCCATTTGCGTCTTTGCCAATATTGTCATTGGCGCCAAACATGCCTTCTGCACCGGTGCCTACAGCAATGTTTAACCATTTGGGCCATTTACTGTCCGGGAAAAATGAACGCACATTGGTACTTAGCCAATATGTTTGCCCATTGTAATCTTTTAAAAAGCGCTCGGCAGTAGTGGCGCCAAAAATTTTATTGCTGCGCTGATTTAAAGTCGGATCGTTATAAGTTTTTTGGTGAAAAGAGAATTTGAACTGGATGCGTTGTTCGTCCCAGGCAAGTTCCTGAGCAATGAGCATACCGCTGCCGATAAAGTTGGCGCCAATATCGCCCCAACTCCAGCCCCATTCGGCGCTGTAGGCATCCAGCACTTCAATTACAGTGTGATAGACCGGTCCGCTCAATCCTCCATACCAAATGCGTTTCTTTCTGCTCACACCGGTCCAGCGCCAAAGCTCCATGCTGGCAAGGCTTTCCGCATACACTCCATAAACATGCCCTATCTTATCCATGCCCTTCCATTCGGGCATATCATTAAAAACATGAAAATTACTCTGAGGGTAATTTTTGTACCAGGCAGCGTAGAGGCCGCCCATAGCAGCGCCGTAACCGATGATGTTTGTGGCGGCGATGATCTTAACTCTTTTGTTTATTTGTTTATTGGTTAATTGGTTAATTGGTTTTTCCGTTAATCCGTTAATCCGTTTATCCGTTAATTGGTTACCGGATGAATCCTGGGCAAAAGACGAATAAATAAATAACATGCTGAAGAAATAGCTCAATAAAGCTTTCATCGTACAAGAGTGTCCTTCGTTCTTTAGGATAAACTGTGCCACCGAAGTTGAATTATGTACAGAGGTTGGGATCATAAAGTGCAAAAATACGTATAACAGTCCTTTGTTATAGTATTTAGATCTACGGATAAGTTGATAAAGAAGATCTAAAACTTAGGAGCTACGGCAACCGGCGTTTTTTTGCCGTAAATGAGGGAATTGACCTGATTCTTAATAATGTCATGTGCTAAATCACTGATTATTTGTCCACCGATGGTTTTCTTATTTCTTCTTTCCCACTCCCTGTCCCTGGCTTCTACCTGTGCTGAGGTTAACGGAAAATATGGCCAGTACATCAATTCATACTTTGATGGTTTTACATATTCGGAAAGCAAGGGATTTGGCTTTAGCGGCTTTCTAAAAGCATCAAATAAAAGCGGACTCATCTTTGGATATTTTCCAGCCACATCATTATAATAAACCTGTGCATTTGCAGCTATTGAAAAAGAAAGGATGAAACCAATTATCACAATTGATTTTAGCAGACAACGGGTCAAATATTTATTGCATAATAGCATAAAACAAAGCTAATTATTTTATTTTATGAAGGTTGAATAATTTATTTTTGAAAGTATAAATACAACACTATGGATGCAGCAACACAACAGAAAATTGATAAATGGCTTAGCGGCAATTATGATCAGGCGGTTAAAGATGAAATACTGGAATTGCAAAAAAATGATCCTACAAACCTTGAAGATGCTTTTTATAAGAATCTTGAATTTGGTACCGGCGGCTTGCGTGGTATTATGGGCATTGGCACCAACCGTATGAACAAATATACCGTGGGCATGGCCACACAGGGTTATGCTAATTATTTAAAGCAATGTTTCGGGGATGATGTAAGTGTTGCCATTGCTTATGATTGCCGCAACAACAGTAGTTTTTTTGCATCCATTACAGCCAATGTTTTTGCAGCCAACGGTATTAAGGTTTATTTGTTTGAAGCATTACGCCCTACACCGGAATTAAGTTTTGCCATCCGCAGATTGGGTTGCAAGGGCGGTGTGGTTTGCACTGCAAGTCATAACCCCAAAGAATACAACGGTTACAAAGCCTATTGGGATGATGGTGCCCAAATGGTGCCTCCGCATGATAAAAATGTAATTAAAGAGGTTGAAAAAATTGCTTCGGTAGATGATGTGAAATGGACGGGTGGTGAGGCAAATATCATCAGCTTGGGTGAAGATATGGATGCTCAATACCTTGACATGGTGAAAGGGTTAAGTGTGTACCCCGATGTTTGTGTGGCACAAAGTGATTTGAAGATTGTATACACCTCCATACATGGTACGGGCATTGTGCTGGTGCCAAAAGCTTTGCAGCAATTGGGGTTTAACAATGTACATATTGTTGAAGAGCAAAGTGCACCCGATGGAAATTTCCCAACGGTTATTTATCCCAATCCTGAAGAAACAGAAGCAATG
>JANOUJ010000521.1:0-1797 GCA_031416815.1 Chitinophagaceae bacterium | reverse complement strand
CGAAGAGCAGCGCAACAAATATTTACCCAAGCTGGCCAGTGGTGAATGGCTGGGTTGTTTTGGATTAACAGAACCCGACCATGGCAGCGACCCCTCCGGCATGCTCACCAATTTTAAAGATAACGGTGACGGGTACGTGATTTTAAACGGCGCTAAAATGTGGATCAGCAATGCGCCTTTTGCACAGGTGGCTGTGGTTTGGGCGAAAGATGATGCCGGTGATATAAGAGGTGTGATTGTTGAAAGAGGTATGGAAGGTTTTAGCACACCAACTACACATGGCAAATGGAGCCTGCGTGCCAGTGCAACCGGTGAGTTGGTTTTTGACAATGTAAAAGTTCCTAAAGAGAATATTTTACCTAATGTAAAGGGATTGAAAGGTCCGCTGGGTTGCTTAACCAAAGCACGCTACGGCATTGCCTGGGGCGCTATTGGTGCTGCCATGGATTGTTATGATATTGCATTAAACTACAGCAAAGAAAGAATCCAGTTTGGTAAACCGATCGGCGGTTTTCAATTGCAGCAAAAAAAACTAGCCGAAATGGTTACCGAAATTACCAAGGCACAATTATTAAACTGGCGGTTGGGTGTGTTGATGAACGAAGGAAAAGTTACACCACAGCAAGTAAGTATGGCAAAAAGAAATGCCTGCGAAGTGGCGACCAACATTTGCCGTGATGCCCGCCAGATGCTGGGCGGAATGGGCATTACAGGCGAATACCCGGTAATGCGCCACATGATGAATTTAGAAAGCGTGATCACTTATGAAGGCACACATGATATTCATTTGTTGATAACAGGGATGGACGTTACGGGGATGAATGCGTTTAAGTGACCTCACCCCAACCCCTCTCCAAATGGAGAGGGAACTGCAAGATTGATGCGAAGATTGTGTTGCTATATTTTTTTGAGCCAGGCATTTAGATCTCTAATCAGCTTCATTGGCGTCGCACTCTTGTACTTTAGTTCTTTATTGAGCTTATCAATTCGTGTAATTCGTTTTAATTAGTGTAATAAAAAGTAATTCTCATGATACAAAATGTAAGTGTAATCGGCGCAGGCACAATGGGAAATGGCATCGCCCATGTATTTGCCCAATCGGGTTTTAAAGTGATTTTAGTTGATGTAAACCCATCGCAGCTGCAAAGAGCACTCGATACCATTAATAAAAACCTTGACAGGCAGCTTACGAAGGGAGCTATCACCGAAGAACAGAAAAGATCAACCCTCGCAAATATTTCCATTTCATCCATCATTGCAGAAGGTGTTAAGGATGCACATTTGGTGGTGGAAGCTGCTACAGAAAATGAAGCGTTGAAATTATCCATCTTTGAACAGATGGATACGTACGCACCGGCAGGCTGTATTTTGGCAACCAATACATCTTCTATTTCCATAACCAAAATTGCAGCTGTAACAAAAAGACCGGGACTGGTGATCGGCATGCATTTTATGAACCCTGTACCGGTTATGAAACTGGTAGAGATCATTAATGGATATGCAACCAAAAAAGAAGTTACTGAAACCATCGTTGAGTTAAGCAAACAGCTTGGCAAAATACCCTGCGCTGTAAATGATTACCCCGGCTTTATTGCCAACCGTATTTTAATGCCCATGATAAACGAAGCCATCTATAGTTTATATGAAGGCGTTGCTGGTGTTGAAGAAATTGATACGGTCATGAAACTAGGTATGGCTCACCCGATGGGACCGCTGCAACTTGCAGATTTTATTGGTTTGGATGTATGCTATTCTATTTTAAAGGTATTGCAGGATGGATTCAGAACCTCAAAGTAT
>JANOUJ010000520.1:0-1808 GCA_031416815.1 Chitinophagaceae bacterium | reverse complement strand
CCTCTACGAGGCATATTATAAAATTTTTTTTAGATGGACTGCCAGACTGCTTAACCCATACCGTTTCATCCTCCAGCCGCACATCTACTTTAATGCTGCCTTGCTGGTTTTGATAGTTGATTATTTCGCTGTTAGGGAGTGGCATCATGCTTTTTATTTTATGACTGCTTGCTCTAATGTTTCTTCGGTGAATTTCATCCAACTAACTTCTCCTTTATTATTGATGAAAACCTGTTGCCGGTTATATTTTGTGCCATAGGCACTACCGGTTTGTAGAAACAAAACCGATGGTATTCTATGCCCCGAAATTGCCGGGTTATATTTTGTGCCATAGGCACAACCGGTTTGTAGAAAACAGAAACCGATGGTACACTATGCCCCAGCGGGGCTACCCCGAGGATCAAATCATTAATCCAACAAGTCGTGAAATATGTATTTTTCCTCATAGTTAATTCCATAATCGTTTAACATACCAAGATATTCAGCTCTGAATGTTTTATTGCAATGGTGTTCTTTTTGATGCAAAATGTATTTTACTACTGCATCAATTTGCGAATGACTGTTGCTAAATGCCCCATACCCACTTTGCCATTGAAAATCCGCAGGGGTAAGTTTATGCAGATTTATAAACTCGGAACTATCACCTTTTACCAAACGCATTAAATCGGAAATGGACTGTTTTGGATTTAGCCCTGCAAAAAGATGAAGATGGTCGGATGCTGAATTTATGGCAAGCATTTTATGACCATTATTTTGAACTATTCCAGTAATGTACTTGTGTATTCTCTCTTCCCAGGCTGGTTGTATAACTCCCTTTCTGTACTTCACAGCAAATACAAAGTGTATGTGCAATTGCGTGTATGTATTTGCCATGTTTAAAGATTTAGATAGGGTAGCCCTTCCAGGGCAATAATTGATTATTTGATTTATTTTTCTACAAACAGGTAGCCTCTTCAAGGCATATTATAAAATTTTTTCAAAGTGTTGTTTTTTTGGCTGCGTATCCCGGTACATTTTAATCATCTCGTTTAGTTTTCTATGGTTGCAAGTTTTGAAAGAAGCAATGACCTTAATCTTGATAAGCAATCATTTTCTTTCTCCTTATTTAATATCCTATCATAAATAGGCCTAACTAATAAATTGAACTTCAGAATCAATGTTTCACTTGGTTCTAAAACTATTTGCCCATCAAAATCCTTAGTGACTAAGGCACTGAAAACAGCCCCTAAAGCTTCATGCTTCAATTCTTTAATGGTATTAACTGTAAGTTGATGAGCATAATATTGAGCTTTTCTTTTAATATCAATAACTGAATAGCAGCTTTGATTCATTGCCATGTTGCATCCTGCTATAGATATTGCTCCAACCGTCCCTCTTGCTGTAATAAACACAGTGTCCTTTAGATAAAGCGTGCTGCTGCATTTCTTCAAGCCGTCTTCAGTGATGTTTTTTTCAGTCGTTATTGCGTAATATCTTTGCGTAACATCTGCGGGGGTAAAAAAAGGAATTGCTTTACCCCAATATTTTTTATTTGTTGTGTCTGGTGTTCCTCCTCCGCCAAGTTTTAGAACTTTTGTAAAAGGCTTTACCTCCCAACCCTTTGGCACCTCCATCTGTAACTCCTCATTCCACTCCATCTCCCCACCATTACTTTTATAAGGCTTCCCTTCTTCATCCGGAAATTCAAAATCAACAAACCACTGCTTATAAATAGCCTGTGCTGTTTCTTCCAATTTTTGTATTAGTTGGTTGTTGAGGTTTATACGATCAACAATGGTGTGGTATTCTTTTACAATTTCTCTTTGCTT
>JANOUJ010000519.1:0-2462 GCA_031416815.1 Chitinophagaceae bacterium | reverse complement strand
TCCGAGTTCCCTCTCCTCAAGGAGAGGGGTTGGGGTGAGGTCAAAAAACAATTATGGCAAATACAACAATAAAAAGATCATCGCTGGCTGTCAGCGAAAATGGCCTTGAAAAAACAAATGCTTCTAAAAGGTTAGCCGTTTTGAAGACATACAAAATCTACATTGGGGGACAATTCCCCAGAACGGAATCCGGCCGATATTATGTTGCCACAAATAAGAAGGGTGAAAACCTGGCAAATGTTTGTTTGGGATCAAGAAAAGATTTTAGAGATGCCGTTGTTGCAGCCAGAAATGCTTTTGGTGGCTGGAGCGGAAGAGCAGCTTTTAACCGTGGACAAATTTTGTATCGCATTGCTGAAATGCTGGAAGGCAGAAAAGCACAGTTCATTGATGAACTAATAAAGCAAGATTCGACAAGGGCACAGGCAGAAAACGAAGTGAACCTTTGCATTGACCGCCTTATATATTACAGCGGTTGGTGCGATAAATTTCAGCAGTTATTCAGTTCTGTAAATCCTGTGGCTTCTTCGCATTTTAATTTTTCGGTACCCGAACCAACCGGTGTTGTAGCTACGATTGCTCCGCAAAATGATTCTTTATTGGGATTAGTTTCTGTTATTGCTCCAATCATTGCTGGCGGAAATACCTGCATTGTTTTAGCATCTGCCACAAAACCACTTTGCGCTGTAACATTTGCGGAAGTGCTAAACAGTTCCGACTTACCGGGCGGCGTTGTAAATATCCTTACCGGTAAAGTAGCAGAGCTTGTCCCCTACTTTGCCGATCATATGGATGTAAATGCAACTGTTTTTTGTGAAGCAGATGATGCAACCCAAAAAATGATAAAAGAAAAATCGGCACTGAATGTAAAGCGTGTTTTTTTCTACGATAAAATTAAATGGGCCGATACAACAGGCCAATCTCCTTATTTTATTATGGATCTGCAGGAAATAAAAACCACTTGGCACCCGATAGAGAATATTGGTGGAGGCAAGGCGGGGTATTAATTTTTATGAAAGCTCTAAAATTTCTTCTCATCTTTTTAATTATTGGATTTTGTTCTTGCGGACAAAAATCTGCAAAACATAAACCTGACCCTGAGGCTGTAAAACTTAATAATAAAATTGTTCCTCTAGTGCCATTTATTGATAATATAGATAGCAGTAAGAAAGCACTTGTATTTCTTGATAGTGCAACATCAATAGATAGCAACTACTTTTTAGGCTATTACAACAAGTTAATGTTCCTATATGCATTGAAAGAATATAATAAAGCAGTTTTGGCAATTAATAACTGTATTAGAATTAGACCAAATGCTCATGATCTTTTCTTAACAGGAGGGATTCTTTATGAAAAGATTAGAGATACAATCTCATCAAAATCATACTTTGAAAAATCTTTGAAAATATGTAATAGCGTTTTAGATACTATGAAAGCAAACAATACTAATTACATATTCCTATCTACAAATAAAGCAGTTAATTTAATTATGCTAGGAGATGCTGCAACCGCAAATAGAACTTTAAAACACCTTTACGATACCCTACCTGATGCAGGTGAATTTGCTGCTGAAGAAAAAAAATATATCTTATCATTTATAAACAAGAATAAAACTGACTTGATAAAAAAGATTCTTCTTGACCCTGACAAAGATATCAATTAAGGAGAAATAGCGAGTCTTTTATTCCCGTTTGTCAGGAGACAAAACGGGGGCATCCCAGATAGCTAAGATTTTGAGGAGCCAGTTTCGCACCTCAAGTTTAAGCATCTTTATCTTCACCCCACCAACCAAACCTGCAACAAAAACACCGCAATCCCGGCAGCAAAACCTATTAACGCTAACCAGCCAATATTCTTTAAATACCACATGAACTTTATCTGCTCAATACCCATTACCGCAACACCTGCTGCTGTACCGATGATCACTGCACTTCCACCGGTACCGGTTGTTAGGGCTAAAAATGTCCAGAATGAGTGATCAGTTGGATATGTTGAAAGATCGTACATGCCCTGCGATGCAGCTACCAGGGGCACATTGTCAACAATGGCAGAAAGCAACCCCAATGCAGTCCCGATCAGGTAATCATTTTTAAATGTGCTGCTGAGGAAGTTTGCAAGGTCCTTCAATAACCCAAAAGATTGTAAGGCCGATACAGCCAGCAATATTCCCAGGAAAAAAAGTATGCTCGGCGAATCTATTTTTTGCAGGGCCCGGCCTACAGTAAAACGTTCTGCTGTTTCTGCCGCTTTGCCCTTATGCAGGATGGTGGTGATCACCCACATGAATCCCAACGCAAGTAACATACCCATAAATGGCGGCAAGTGAGTTACAGTTTTAAATACCGGTACAAAGATCAACAAACCGATGCCTGAAAATAAAATAATCTTACCATCACGTTTTTCTTTTGCTGTACTTACTGATTGGGGCATGGCAACAATTTGCTGTCCACGAAACCGGTAAG
>JANOUJ010000518.1:0-2082 GCA_031416815.1 Chitinophagaceae bacterium | reverse complement strand
CAGCAGCAACAATAATTTGATCGCCAGTTTAAATGTTGATTACGCCATCACAAAAAAATTAAAGTGGAACCTGTTTATGACAACAAACTATTTTAAATATGGGAATGAACTTGGCGTTCCGCTGGTAGGAGCCAATTATTTGGAAAGTACTTTACGCACCGGATTAACATACCAGTTTAAATAACTAATAACTGCCGCACTTACCCCTCTCCTTTGGAGAGGGGCAGGGGTGAGGTCAAAATAAAAATCATGAAAAAAATAATTATAACATTCATAACCCTTTTTACAATTCAGTTTGTGCAGGCACAACTGGTAAATATAAACCTTGTAATGAACCCCAGGCCTGTTGCAAACATCAGCGATTGGGCCGGCAGGAGAGATGTACTTACATTAATTGCCACACCACCGGCACAGGGTGGAGCACGCAATGTAAAAATAAATACGATCATCAAAACTGTTGACGGCACCACCGTAGCTGTTACGGATATGCAGCGGGCACCCGTTAAAGCATTGGTGCAGGGCGGCACAACCATTTTTTATGCAGCAGATGTAGTGAATATGCAGGCTATGGTTTTTACAGGCAGCTTTCAGGATAAATTAAACCGCACAGGCAAATTACCTGCAGGTAATTACCAGATAATTGTGCGGCTCGACTCAACAAATTTGCCCATTGAGCTTAGCAATACACAAACCAAAGTATTTTTTCTGTCGGCAACCCAATTGCCAATTTTAATTATGCCTGTAAATGGAGATTTATTGTCTGCTGCCATTGCTCAAACCGCCATCACTTTCCGCTGGTCGGCCCTGGTACCCAGACCAACAGAGCCGGTACATTATCGGGTGCAGGTTTTTGAAGTGCTGCCCTACCAAACACCTATGCAGGCATTAAGAAGCAATCAGCCTTTATTGGATCAGGAAGTAGTTGGTACTACGCAATATATTTGGCGCCCTCAATTAAGTTTTGTTAGAGACTCAATAAATAAATTTGTATGGACGATTCAATCTTTTGATAATAAAAATGCGATCATAGCCGGCGAAGTACCCAATGGCGAGGGCAGGAGTGAACCGAAAACATTTAATGTGGGTAATCCACCTTCAACAGCAAAAGGGCATCAGATCTGGAACCGTGAATGTGAGTGCTGGGTTTATTCTGATCCTAAATTAAGGCCGTTGAAATAGCTTTTAAATCTGTGCTAAATCTTTAGGAAAATTCATTGAAGAGTTATATGCGATCAAACACACCCGTAAATTAAATTTATTTAATAACCCTCCTGCAATTTCTTTGTCACAAACTTTACCAGTTCATCTCCTGGTGGGAGATTTATACAATCGATGTTTGCTGATATAGATAAAAAGCCCTGGTACTCTATTCCTTTCAAAATTATATTACTGCACTTTGCACATTCGTAACATGCCTCGTTTTTTGTTTGAACAATTTCGCAATAAAAGTGTTTTAATTCTCCATTTTAATTATCTGGAGTTTTGTAAATTATGATCCATCTGTATAATCGTTTGCAGATTTCAATGTTGTACCATGAATTAAAAATCAATTAACCTAACTTTATTGCCTAAAAAAACAAACAAAATTTATGGAAAATAATGAAAGTGAAGGCAAGTGCCCGTTTCATAGTGCAGCACCCAAACAAAGTTCAGGTGGCGGTACAAGAAACCGTGATTGGTGGCCTAACCAGTTAAAACTAAATATCCTTCGTCAGCATTCGTCTTTATCAAACCCGATGGGAGACGGTTTTGATTATGCAACTGAATTTAAAACACTCGACCTGGATGCATTAAAGAAAGACATTTTCGATCTGATGACAACTTCGCAGGATTGGTGGCCGGCTGATTACGGGCATTACGGCCCGTTCTTTATACGCATGGCCTGGCATAGTGCAGGCACTTATCGCATTCATGATGGAAGAGGAGGCGGAGGAAGCGGTACCCAACGTTTTGCCCCTTTAAATAGCTGGCCCGATAATGTTAACCTGGATAAAGCACGTTTACTGCTTTGGCCGGTTAAAAAGAAATATGGTCGAAAAATTTCCTGGGCCGACCTGATGATACTCGCCGGCAATTGCGCTT
>JANOUJ010000517.1:0-3157 GCA_031416815.1 Chitinophagaceae bacterium | reverse complement strand
ACGGCATGTTGTTCTAATTTTTCTCTGGTAAATATTTCGGCTCTTAAAGGGGCTCTTTCGTTTTTGTACTTTAGATTATTATTTTCGCCGAGAAAAGGATCTATAATATTTTTCTTAAGTTTTGCAATTGCCTGTGGCAGTAAATCTATAAATTCATTCTTCTTATTTCCCCAGGTAAGTTTCATCTTCTTTTCAAAATTTAGTTTTTAATAGATAAAAATATAATGCACTTATCAAAATCAAAACAATAACCGGAACCAAAAAAATTACAGGTTTTATGTTGTTCATCTTTTTCCATATTTTTATCATCTGCTTGATTTCTAAAGACTAGTTTACTTTCAGCATACTTGCATTAATGGCAACTACAATGGTACTTACCGTCATTAAAACGGCGCCGGCAGCAGGGCTTAATAAAACACCCTGACTGTACAAAACCCCGGCTGCTAATGGCAATGCCACTACATTATACCCGGTTGCCCAAACTAAATTCTGAATCATTTTGCGGTAGGTTGCTTTGCCAAATAATACCAAACTCACAATATCTTTAGGATTACTGTTCACCAAAACAATGCCTGCTGTTTCTGCAGCTATATCACTGCCACTGCCAACAGCAATACCAATATCAGCCTGGGCAAGTGCAGGTGCATCATTTACGCCATCGCCACTCATGGCCACAAACTCTCCTTTGCTTTGTAATTCTCTTATCTTTTCCAATTTCTGATGTGGTAATACTTCGGCAAAAAAACTCTCCATGCCCAATGTTTTACTTACACTTGCAGCTACTTTACTATTATCGCCGGTAAGCAATATGGATTTAATATTGTTTTCTTTCAGTGTTTTAATCGCTTCTGCTGATTCGGGGCGTATCTCATCCGACAATGCAATGTATCCGGCTAATTGATCATTGATAATTACAAATACAACTGTTTCCGTATCATTGGCGGTAAAGCCCTCCGGCACAGAAATGTTTTTTTCTTTTAAATATCCGGGACTAACAACTAATATCTTTTTACCTTCTACTGTGGCTTCAACTCCTTTACCGGTTATGGCATTAAAATTTTCAGTTTCCGGGATAGTAAGTTTTAAAGTTTTTACTTTTTGCAGAATACCGGTAGCAATAGGATGTTCTGATTTTTGCTCCAATGCAGATGCAATGCGGATGATTTCACTTTCATCGAGGCCTTTTAGCAACGAAACGATTTTTGATACTTCAAATTTCCCTACGGTAAGTGTACCGGTTTTGTCAAACACAATCGTGGTTATTTTTCTTGCATTTTCAAAAGCTGTCCTGTTTTTAATGAGCAAACCATTTTTTGCTGATAAGGCAGTTGACTTTGCTACCACTAAAGGCACTGCCAATCCTAAGGCATGAGGGCAACAGATAACAATTACTGTCACCATTCTTTCCATTGCAAAAGCCAAAGTTTGACCTGTTAAGTACCAGTATAAAAATGTCCCAATGCCCGCAATGATTGCAATGGCTGTTAACCATTTTGCAGCCTTGTCTGCTACCAACTGGGTTTTAGATTTTGATTTTTGTGCATCATCCACCAGTTTTATAACCTGTGAGAGATAGGAATCTTTTGCCCCATGCGATACTGTAACTTTAATAGAACCGTTTCCATTAATAGAACCAGCAATTACTTTATCTCCTTTTCTTTTCTCCACCGGCTTTGATTCACCGGTAAGCATGGATTCATTCAAATAACTTTCACCGTCTGCTATAATGCCATCGGCTGCTACTTTCTCTCCCGGTTTTATTAGTATAATATCACTCTCTTTCAGGGTTTCAGTTTTTACATCAGTCACTTTTTCTCCATCCACTAAGTGAGCATCATCAGGCATTAACTGAACCAATAATTCCAGTTCCCTCGATGCACCTGCCACAGATCTCATTTCAATCCAATGCCCTAACAGCATGATTAAAATAAGTGTTGCCAGTTCCCAAAAAAAATCCATGCCTTCCAATCCAAACACTGTTGCTACACTATATATGTAAGCAACAGAAATGGCAAAACCGATGAGGGTCATCATACCAGGATTTTTTACCCTTATTTCGCCTACCAAACCTTTCAAAAAAGGCCAGCCGCCATAAAAGAAAACAACAGAGGACAAAGCAAGCAAAAGATATTTTGAACCGGGGAAACTGATATGAAGATTTAGCCAATGTTGAATCATTTCTGATAGCAGCATAATAGGAATGGTTAATACCAGCACTACATAAAAGCGTTTTTTAAAATCGGCAATGCCTGATGAGTGTGCGCTATGCGAAGAACCCTCTTTTGATTTGTTAAGCGGCACCAATGTCATTCCACACAAAGGGCATTTGCCCGGCGCATCCTGAACAATCTGCGGGTGCATGGGGCAGGTATATCTCTGAAAACTTTGTGAGACTTTACTCAAATCAGCATTTATCGTATTACCTTCCTTACTATCGGCAGGCATGTTGTGGCCAGTATGAGCGGTTGGTGGTTTACTGTCAACATCTTGCTGATGTGAAGCAGATTTATCTGCTTCACCTTTTACAGGAACTAAGTTCATTCCACATTTAGGACAGTTGCCATGTTTATCCTGTACAATTTCAGGATGCATGGGGCAGGTGTAAATATTACTTTTTTGCTGATTATCCATTTCTCTTTTTTTTATTTATGAAGCCAGTAAAGAATTAACGCTATGCAAGGGTTTACTGCTAATTCGTCTTCACTGTCTTAAGTTTTATATACAGGTATCTCATTAAAATCATTCGCCTCTTTTTCTTTTAATATGAAATCTTTTACTGCCATCAGCATCGCTTTGTTTGAAGTAAAAAGTTCCCGATTAAAATTAAGTGCGGTGGTAATATCCAAACTTTCAATTGGTACATTTTGGGCTTCTTTATAAAAATTATTGAGTGCAAAACTGTAGTTGTCCTGAATTTGGGTATGTATGCTTTGAAGCTTTTCAAAGTCCGGCTTTGTTTTCTCCATCAGCGCATTTAATTGCAGGTATAGATCTTCAGTTTCTTTTTTGTGGTGCGTAAAAAAATTGAACTTTATATCGGTTGACGATTGCTGGAGGTTGGTAATATTACTCCCTATATCATTCATGCTTTTTACTGAATGCATGGCGCTGCGTACTGCTGAGATCAATTGGTTTAGCTGTGTGTATTTTTCAGCCT
>JANOUJ010000516.1:0-10676 GCA_031416815.1 Chitinophagaceae bacterium | reverse complement strand
AAAACAATTATCAACAAATTGTTTGTACTTGGTAAACACCGTTCCTTTTACTATCCTGTCGCCGCCATAAAAGTCATCGTTAAAAAGTGGATGACCTATCAGTTGCATGTGCACCCGTATCTGGTGTGTGCGGCCCGTTTCCAGCCTGCATTCTATCAACGTTACATAGTTAAAGCGTTCAAGCACTTTGTAATGGGTGATGGCATCTTTACCATGGTCACCATCGGGGTAAGCCGTAAATAGTTTGCGAAACCGTTGATGCCTGCCTACATGCGCAATTATTGTTCCTTCATCTTTCTCCATATCGCCCCAAACCAGGGCAATGTATCTGCGGTGAACGGTATGGTTAAAAAATTGTTTGGCGAGATCGCTCATGGCTTTTTGTGTTTTTGCCATCACCAGTAAACCGCTGGTGTTTTTATCTATGCGGTGAACAAGGCCAAACCTGCTGAGTTCACTTTCATTCAGTTGAGGGTTCTGGATCTTTAAATAATAAGCGACCGCATTTATTAACGTACCGTTGGGATTACCACTGCCGGGATGCACAACCATGCCTGCGGGTTTATTGATCATTAGTAAACTGTCATCTTCATACTCAATATTGAGCGGAATATTTTCAGGAATGATCTCAGAACTTTCGGGCGACCGGTTATCAAACACAACGATGTTATCAAAAGGCCTCACCTTGTAATTACTTTTTACAGGTTTTTCATTTACCAGCACCATTTCATTATCAATACCCTGCTGAATTTTATTGCGGGTAGCACCTTCAATTCTGCTCATTAAAAACTTATCAATACGCAACGGATCCTGGCCTTTGGGAATAATTATTACCAGTTTCTCGTACAACTCTTCTATTTCCGGTTGCTCATCATCAATGTCCGGTATTTCTTTGCTCATGTATTTTAATTGTGTTTATAATTTCACTTATCAACCCCTAACTCATAACTCATAACTCATAACTCATAACTCATAACTTCTTTCAATTATCTTTGCAAATTAAAACATTGCAGTGGATAAGCAGAAAGTGATATTTAAAGACCTCGGAATTATTAATTATAAAGCAGCCTGGGATTATCAGGAAACATTGCTTAATGAAAATGTGAGCATTAAAGCTGCCCTTCGCAATGCGCCACTCAAGTCTAACGAATCACTACTCACGACAACCAACCATTTTCTTCTTTGCGAACATCCACCGGTTTATACCCTCGGCAAAAGCGGTAAAAAGGAAAATGTATTGATGAATGATGATGAACTGGCTGCCAACGATATTGCGTTTTTTAATACCAACAGGGGAGGAGATATTACTTTTCATGGTCCGCAACAAATAGTTGGATACCCCATCCTGGACCTCGAAAAATATTATACTGATATTGGTAAATACCTGCGTAACCTGGAGGAAATGGTTATTTTAACTTTGGCAGAATACAGTATAAAAGGAGGAAGAAGCCAAGGCGAAACCGGCGTATGGATTGACGCTGATATTCCAGGCAAAGAACGAAAGATATGTGCTATTGGCGTGCGTTGCAGCAGGTGGATTACCATGCACGGGTTTGCGTTGAATGTGAATACCAACCTAACTTATTTTGATCACATCATTCCTTGCGGAATACAGAACAAGCAGGTTACATCAATGGAAAAAGAACTTGGTTATACTGTTGATTACAGCGAGGTAAAAGAAAAACTGAAAAGAAATTTCGAAAAAGTTTTTGAATCAGAAATGATCTGATGATCTATCATTTCGATTTTTTTTCTTCATTTGAGATGTAAAATTTATTCTCTTCCAGCAAATATTCATTTTTATATATCTCAAACTGGTACCAACCACCACGGGTGAAGTTTACTTTTTCAATTACAAAATAATCATCCGGAGGATTATTTATCTCAAATAGCAATTTATAGTCTTCGGTTAAAAACCTGATCACATACTTATTCCCTTTTACATTGAAGATCTTAGCAACAACATTATTGTCCTTATCTGTAAAAATGCGTTTGCTTGGAAATGTTATTACCTGGCTAATGATATCCTCAGAAACCTCGGTTGGGTCAGGTTTTTTAATTACCGGATTCTTTTTTGCAGTCTTAGCCGGCGTTTTATTTTTATTTTTGGCAGCAAGCGCTTCCGCCAACGCTCTCTGCAATTTTATTTTGTCTTCCTGCAATTTAATATTCTTCTCATACAGTGCACTTATTTCCTGTATCAACCTGGTATAATCAATTACAGTATTTACTTCGGGCCTTTTTGATGGTGTAAGTAAGTATACACCGGTATCGAAACCAATAAATACACGATAATACATTTTATTATAAGGCGGCATTGAATCGGTAAATCCGTTTACCGAGTTTTGAGGATTTAGAATGGATGCTATGCTGAAAAAATTCTTTGTACTATCGTAAGATCGTTGCACACTGATTCCTTTAACCGGCTTTTTGTAATCGTTCAGCCAAAAAATGCTAACCCTTCCATTGGTGTTCTTCAGGGTGAAATCAGGAAGTGTGGCCTGCCCGAAAAGACTGCTCACGGATAAAATACTGCAAAACGTAATCAGAAAATAAAATCTACGCATAGGTTGAATCAAATTCAAAACAATAATGTGTTCAAAGGTAAAGATTTATTTCCCTGTAACCCTCCGGTATGAAGACATAAAATTTTACTTCCCTTGAGAAATGCATCAGCTTTAATACGATCAATAATTCCAAAAAACATTTTGGCTGTATAAACAAAATCAAGCGGTAGCCGGTAATGCAGCCAGCAATGGTTCATAAATTCAATCAGTGAATCATTTTTTTTTGCATATCCTCCAAAATGGTAATTATTAAATATTGAAAGGTTTTTAAATTCTTCTTGTTGTTGTGTTAACTGCTTTATCCTGATTTTATTGTCTGTCATCCCCTTTAAAACCGGTATACCAATTACGGTCTGTTCCGCCTTGGCTACCATCAATATGCCGGCTAATGTTGTCTCAGTACCCGTGGCTGTACATACATGCGTATAAATATTGTCTTTTATCAAATCCATTATTAAGGCAGCGCCTTTTGCGCCGAGGGGATGATATCCACCTTCGGGTATCACCGTGCATTTTCCAAATGACGCTTCCAGGCCGGATATAAATACCGGGTCGTGTTTTGTCGCATATTCCTTCCGGGAAATAAATTGTAACTGCATACCGTCCTGCAGGCATTGTTGCAGGGTATGGGAAAGTTTATCAGGCTTTTCCCCCCTCACAATACCAATGCTTTTTAGGTGCAGAACTTTGCATGCATAGGCAGTGGCGGCCAGGTGATTGGAATACGCACCTCCAAAAGTTATAATTGTTTTATGCCCGCTATTCACCGCCTCTTCTAAAAAATAATGCAGCTTAAAAAGTTTGTTACCCGAAACCAGCGGGTGAATCTTATCCAAACGCAATACCGAAACACTGACCTGTTTTTGAACAAACAGCTCATCATATAATTCTTCAATACAGGCTTTTGAAATATCAAAAAGCATTTGCGTTAAACTTAAAGGTTAGCATTATTTTTGCGTTACAAAAGTGAACAAATAATTTTTCAATTTTTAATTTAATTACAGATGCAACCAACGCTTTTAATTTTAGCAGCAGGAATGGCCAGCCGGTATGGAAGTATGAAGCAGACAGAAGGCTTTGGACCCAGCGGCGAAACCATCATGGATTATTCTATTTACGATGCGATCAGGGCCGGTTTTGGTAAAGTGGTTTTTATTATCCGTAAAGATTTTGCTGAAAGCTTTAAAGCCAACTTTGAACCGAAATTAAAAGGCAAGATAGAAACTGAATATGTATATCAGGAAATGGATTCTTTTTTGAACGGGCTGCAAGTGCCCGCAGACAGAACCAAACCCTGGGGCACAGGCCATGCTGTGCTTTGTGCAAAGGAAGCGATTAACGAACCTTTTGCTGTAATAAATGCTGATGATTATTATGGTGTGGATGCTTTTGTAAAAGCTGCTGATTTTTTAAACAATATTTGCAGTGAAAAGCATTATGCCATTATCGGGTACGAATTGGAAAGAACATTGAGTGATCACGGATCGGTGAGCAGGGGCGTTTGCCAGGTAGATGATCAATATAATCTGATCAGCATTAATGAAAGAACAAAGATCTATAAAGAAAATGGTGTGATAACTTATGAAGATGAAACAGGTAAACATACTGTGCTTTCAGATTCAAGTGTATCGATGAATTTCTGGTGCTTTCACCAAAGCATGTTTGAGCCGACAGAAAAGCTTTTTCAGGATTTTGTACAGAAGAATACGGGAAATATTAAAGCAGAATTTTTTATTCCCATCATTGCCGAAGATTTTATAGAAAACCAGGGCGGGCACATTAGTGTCATTCCTACATCCTCTCAATGGTTTGGTGTAACCTATAAAGAAGATGCACCTGTGGTAAAGACTTGTGTTGACAAACTGGTTGCTGATGAAGTTTATCCTGCCTCCCTCTGGCAATAAAAATATCCATAAAAAAGGCTGTTGAAAGATCAACAGCTTTTTTTTTATTGTTTTCCCTGGGCTATTAGTTTCCCACAACCATAAACACAAAGTCTTCCATTTTCCTCACCTGCTGTTCCCTGTCTAATCCTTTTAAGCCTGTGTTGGTCGGTAATTTTATGGTTAATGTATCACCCTTTTCTTTAAGGGCATCCAATAATTTGTAAATGTTTTTTGATTTCGCAGCAAACACAACGCCATCTGCGGTAGAATTCTTTGACGTAATGATCCCGATAATTTCGCCACGCTTATTCAATACAGGGCCACCACTGTTACCGGGGTTTACTGATACTGAAACCTGGTATGCAGTAGAGTCGCCATCGTTACCTGATTTGGCACTTACATATCCCTCGCCATAAACAATTTCATTACGAGGATAACCCATTGTAAATATCTGCTCTCCCAAGTTTGAATTGCTTCTGTTAATAGAGTAGGGTAGATTATATACTGTTCTGAAAGCCGTGTCATTGATCTTCAAAATTGCCAGGTCTGTATTGTTATCGGCATAAACGGTTTGTGCAGTAAAATATTCACCTTTGTTATTTTCTACATAAATCGTTTTCAACCTATTCACCACGTGTGCATTGGTAACAATATAACCTTTACCATCAATTAAAAAACCGGTAGCCCTGTAATCGGGACTTGGATTTTTTTGAATGCCTGCATTTTCCCTAATTGAACTTTTGATGGTAGCAACATCTTTTTCTGTCTTATTGATCTTTACCATCAGGTTAGTAATATCACTCTTTTCCACCTTATTATTGTAAGTACTTATTACGGCTGTTGTAACAATTGAAACCAAACCGGCAATTGATGCCGCTACGGCAATATTGCGTTTGTACTTTTGCCACAGGAATATAACTTTGCCTTTACCCGTCAGTTGCTTTTTGCTGATGATACCTTCCTCTGTCAATTTATTTTCAACCTCGTATAAACTGTGTTTGAAGGCCTTGATATTGGCTTGTTTGTCCAGCTCATTAAATAAAAATGTATGCTCAACCACCAGTTGGTCAATATCAGGGTTCTTTTTACGAATTTCTTCGAAAAAAGTTTTTTCCTGTGCTGTCATTTCGCCCTTTAGGTAGCGCTCAACTGTTTCTATCAATAATAATTCATCCATGTTAATTCCCGTTTTTATATTGTGCAAAAAACAGCTTCTTCAAACGTACGAGGCATTTATATTTCTGGGTTTTTGCATTATCCGCATTGGTGTACCCAAAATCTGCCGCTATTTCCTGCATATTCTTTTTTTGTAAATAATAAGCATCCAGTAAACTTTTACAGGGTTCGCCTATTTTATTCATCGCCGTTTCCATTAAAATGAAATCGTTATTGTGTTTTTCATGCAATTCCAGGTCTTCCTCTACTGCAACTGTTTCCTCTACATTTTCAACAAGGCTTCCATAACGCTGTAATTGTTGCAATCTTTTTAACCAAAGCCGCCTGCAAACCGAGTATAAATAAGTTTTTAACAGGCAATTGAGCTCAAAATTCCCCGAAACTGCTTTCTCATAAATCACGATCATTGCTTCCTGAAAAATATCCCTTGCCTCGTCGCTATTACCGTTATTGTTAAGTATAAAGGACTGAATAACAGGATAGTTATCACGATAGATCGATTCAACCACAGTTCTGTCATTTAAGGCAAGGCCTTCCAGCAATTGCTTTTCCTGTTCAAAATTACTCACCTGCTTAATATTAATACGTTTATCTATAATTTGTAACCCAAAAACAGCGAAAATAAACTTTTTAAAAAAAACTTGGGTTACCTTTTCCCGTTCCGGGTATAAATATCAAATTATAATTTTAAAAATTAAACAAAACACAAAATGAAAAAAGTAATCTTAGCTTTAGCAATCGTATCTGTATCTTTTGCTGCTTGTAACGATGGTGCAACGAAAGAAGAAACATCAACTTCTGACACAACAACCGTAGTTACTCCTGCAACTCAGGATACACTAACTGTTGTAAAAGATACAACTGTTAAAACTTCAATTGATACTTTAAAGAAGTAATTCAATACCGGTCAATCGCTTGTTTTAAAGCCGGAAAAAATTTTTCATGACAGGCAATCTAACTTTGCCCCGTTTATTTATAAGCGGGGTAATTTTTTGCAGTATATATTAGAAATGCAAAAAAAAAACGGGACACCACCCCCAAAAAAACTTCAGGTAAATTCTGTTATTAATACCAGGAGAAAGAAAATATGATATTTGAAGGGCGTTTCGCCTGGAAACTGCCGTGCCCCACTCCGCTGAATTGTGGTTCTTGTCCGCGGATAATTCGGATTAATTTACATCTGTGTGATAAATAACAACAAACAAACCCTTTTTTCACCCTGGTTTATCGAATCAGTATCCATGGTACGGTGATCCTTTCACCATCTATATTAAATTGGGCTACTAAATAACCTTCATTGCCATTAAGCGACGCTAAATCAATTTCCAGTGTATTACTTCCCCTTATCAATATGAACGACTGGGTAAGTAATGTTTTTCCATCTGCACCAATGATATTGCTGCTACCCTTTGTATTGATCTTACTTTGTATAGATACCTGAAGCTTCTTATTATAAACAGCAGGAATAGGAAATATGGATATGATGAAATTTTTACTTCCGGTGGTGGATATTTTTTGGATTTCCGAATAGGATCTTTTTCCGTCATTGTCTTTTGTAACTATACGATAAAAGAAAAAATTTGACTTTTCATTTTGTAATTTGTCGTCTGTAAATTGATAATTTTTTTTGGTGGAGCTATTTCCTGCAGCGTTTACAGTATCAATTTCTCTGAAATGATTTCCATCTGTACTTCTTTCAATAATAAAGTGGCTGGTGTTAGCTTCCATGTCAGTTGTCCATTCTAAATGCGCAGTATTATTTAAATTACGGGCATGAAAAGAGGAAAGTATGATGGGCAGAATAATAGTGCCGGTAGTTCCGGAGTATATAAAGTCGCCCAGCGTATTCCCGTTGCCATTGGCTGCGTTACCAACAAAGTAAAAAGAAATATTCATGTCTTCAGCAGCTGGGGCGGCAGGCGCCGTCCATCTTAAATTAGAATAGGTGTAAGATGATTGTGCCCCTGTAAAAACGGCATTTTTGTGACTCAATTCATTACCATTAGGCTCCGCATTTGGGTTTGTGCTACTAAATGTTCCCACGGGCATTCCGAGGCTGTTTCTGGCAACAATAGAGAATCCCCACCTGGTTCGGTCCGGTGAAGCGTGTGTAATAGTTATAGAAAAATTATAAGTTGCACCCCTTGTGTAAATGCCAACAGGAAGATTACTTACAGTTACAGAACCACCCAGGTCATTTAATACGTTCCCGCTGTGGCAGTTGTTACAGTAGCTTCCTGTGAAACCTGTATAACCCTGTGGCGGTGCGGTACTGTTGAAAGAGATCCCCCATGAAGTGAGGATTAAGATGACTATAATAGAAGCCGACACTGAGCGTAGTCTTCTTTGCATAATAGTATATTTTAAATGAAGTTAATAAAAGTAGTCCTACTGTCAGTTTTTTTATACGGGTCACTATAGTGTCAGTATTGAAATAACTTATCATCTAAATGGTGCAATGTGACCGGAGTTTCCTATTTTTGAATCTCATGATCACAGGCAAAAGAAATAGCTGGCATTATTATTTTAGTTATCGCAACAGCGTGCCGGCATTTTTTTGTTAACAAACGATTATAAAAATACTTAACATAAAATGTTCCCGGCTTGAAAGGCCGGGTTTTTAATTTGTATGACAGTAACGATATTAGGCACCGGACTAATCGGATGTTCCATGGCAAACCGGTTAAAGGAAACAGGATTTGCCCAAAGAATAATTGGGGTTGATAACAACCTGGAAAACATTGGTATTGCACTTCAATTAGGGTGGATTGATGAAACTATGGAAATGGATGAAGCGGTAAAACAAAGCGAATTGATCGTCATTGCAATTCCGGTGGATGCAACAGAAAAAATGTTGCCAGGTTTACTAAGTAAATTAAATAATCAGGTGCTGATGGACGTAGGCTCCACAAAAGGAGTGATCTGCAATTCGGTATCAGGCAATAATAAACGTGGCAGATTTGTGGCAACACATCCCATGTGGGGAACGGAAAAGGATGGCCCAGGGTCGGTTGTAACAGATGCTTTTAAAGGACGGGTGGCCGTGATATGTGAAAAAGAAAAAACAGATGCTGATGCATTGCAACTGGTAGAAACACTGTACGGCGTAATAGGAATGCAATTGGTTTTCATGGATTCTGCTATTCATGATGTGCATGCAGCGTATGTAAGTCATATATCTCATATTGCTTCTTATGCACTCTCATTAACGGTATTGGAAAAGGAAAAAGAAGAAGACACTATTTTTGAACTGGCCAGTGGCGGGTTTGAAAGTACGGTTCGGTTAGCAAAGAGCAACCCGGCCATGTGGGTGCCCATTTTTATGCAGAATAAAGAAAATGTACTGGATGTTTTGAATGAACATATAGTACAGTTACGAAAGATAAAGAGCTGTTTGGAAAAAGATAATTTTACGTATTTACAGGAACTGATAGAAAACGCAAATAAAATCAAAAGGATATTAAAATAATTTCGATAGCTGTGGGCATCCTAAAACACCAAGGTGACTTTTACAGCCTTCAAAAAATGAGAAAATGATTTACCGGGAAGCTGAAATTGATGACATTGGCCAAATACAGTTTGTACGCAATGCTGTAAAAGAAAACCGTTTGTCAGATCCGGCATTGGTGCCGGATAAGGATGTTGAAGAGTACATGACTAACAGAGGTAAGGGTTGGGTTTGTGAATTGGATAAAAAAATTATTGGTTTTGCCATTGTTGACCTGATAGAAAATAATGTTTGGGCGCTTTTTGTACATCCGGATTTTGAAGCGATGGGAATAGGAAAAAAGCTGCACCAGATGATGATGGAATGGTATTTTGTGCATACCAAAGAAAAGATATGGCTGGGTACAGATCCCAACAGCCGGGCTTATGAGTTTTACAAGCTGCAGGGCTGGAAGGAAGTTGGTGTTCATGGGAAAGGCGAAATAAAATTTGAAATGGATATTAAATTATGGTCTGACGGTTTATCCTGATAATTTCGGGACTACGTCTGACCAGATTTGGTAACGCTTAGATAAATGTTGATTAAAAGGATGTGGTACAAGTGAGATTCTTCTTTCCTTTTACTAAAAGAAAAGAAGAATAGAACAAGTTCACAACGACGTTGAACAAAGAACAAGAAGCTGGTAACATAAAACTAAATTTACAATGCAAACAGAAGTTGAAACGATGAAAGAAATAATACAGGAAAAATGGAATAAGCGGCCATTGATCATAAGCGGGCCATGCAGTGCCGAAACGGAAGTACAAATGCTTGAAACGGCTACCAGGCTGGCTAAAACAGGTAAGGTAGATGTGCTGCGTGCCGGTATTTGGAAACCCCGTACCAAACCCGGTTTGTTTGAAGGAAATGGTGTTGTGGCGTTGCCCTGGCTTGTAAAAGCAAAACAACTGACCGGCTTACCCATTACGGTAGAAGTGGCCAAAGCAAAACATGTGGAAGATGCATTAAAGTTTGGAGTGGATATGCTTTGGATTGGAGCCAGAACCACAGTGAATCCATTTAGTGTGCAGGAAGTGGCCGATGCATTGCGTGGTGTTGATGTTCCGGTGCTGATAAAAAATCCAATACACCCTGACCTTGAATTGTGGGGTGGTGCTATTGAACGTTTGCAGAAAGTTGGTGTAAAGCAGTTGGGGATGATCCATCGTGGATTTTCATCGTATGGTAATACGGAGTTCAGAAATGCGCCCATGTGGCACCTGCCCATCGAAATGAAAAGACGGTATACCGGGTTGCCCCTGATCTGTGATCCATCGCACATTTGCGGTAACCGCAGTTTATTGCAGTCAGTTGCTCAAAAAAGTATTGACCTTGATTTTGACGGGCTGATGCTGGAAAGCCATATTGATCCGGACAATGCATGGAGCGATGCCAAACAGCAGGTCACGCCAGAACGCCTGCAAAAAGTTGGCGTTAAACAGGTAGGTATGATCCATCGCGGATTTTCTTCTTATGGTAATACTGAATTCAGAAATGCACCAATGTGGCATTTGCCCATTGAGATGAAACGCAGGTACCCGGATATGCCGTTAATTTGCG
>JANOUJ010000515.1:0-5830 GCA_031416815.1 Chitinophagaceae bacterium | reverse complement strand
CCAATATTGATACCCAATGAACCCACCTCAACCAATGTGCCATTATTTGGCGGAATTTGAGTGTATAGCTTGTCAGTAGTAGCATCTATTACAAACAAAGTTGTTGTGGCAGTGCCTGCAAAATTATTTGTATAAGCCGCTGCTGAAACATTTGGTGTACCCGGATTTAGTGGAGCGTCAACTACTGCGATCATACCGGTGTTCGGATCTAAACGCAGGTTTTGCCCTGTATTACTTACCACACGAATCCGATCAACCACGGGATTAAAATCAAACCCAAATGAAGTACCTGACAGCAAGGTGGTAAAGGGAGCCATTCCAACAACAGCTGCCGCACCACTGCTCATATTAATGGTATATAACCTGCTACTGCTACCCAATGCGTACAATTGTCCTGTTGCAGGACGCATGTCAATACCCAAAACCATTTCGCCGCCCTGTAAGCCGGTTATTGGTCTTGATACCGCAAAGCCAGGTGCTGAAAGATCAAAAATTGAAAGATTATTTGCATTATCTACACCATAACCAACCGGGTTCGTTGGAATAGCCAGACCGATCAATGGAACTGAAAGGGTTCCTAAATTAAGCAGCTTGCCGTTTGCAGTATCAAGCTGGTAAAGGCTGTTAACCCCACCAACTGTCATAGGCACAAGTGCAACTTTATTATCTGGTGAAATATCAAAATCGCTCCCGCCAACCCCGGCTCCGGGCAAACCCAAACTGCCTATTTTAACAATAGTACCGTTGTTGGGAGGATCTTGTCTAAATAAATTAAATCCGTCAATATCAAATAAAGTGGTAGCTGTTGCCCCCGCAAAACTATTGGTATAGGCAACGCCGGTAATTTTTTCTGCATTATTAATATTGCCATCAGTAGCCGCTACGGTCCCCGTTTCCGGGTTCAGGCGAAAATTTTGCCCGCCATTAGTTACTATTCTTATACGATCAACTGTGGGGTTAAAATCAAAGCCCGCAATTGGATCAATTAATCCGGGTGTAAATGGCGCCGTGCCTATTGCTCTTGCCACACCTGTTTCGGTATTGATCACATAAAGCCTGTTGCTGTTACCCAAGCCATAAAGTTGCCCGGTTGCCGGCCTGAAATCGATGGCCAGTAAATTTTCGCCAGCCTGTAAACCTGTTACCGGCATTTGTGCAAGTGCGGTTTGAGATGCATTGGCATTATACCTTACCAGTGCATTGCCAGCAGTAATTCCGTAAAACTCCTGATTTGGTTTAACAACCATAGTTGGCGGCGGAGGCGGTGGCGGTGGTGGTGGCGGTGGTGGTATTATACTATCGGTTTTATTACAACTGGCCAGGAACAGGACAGCAGTAGCAAAAAAAGTTAAGACAGGGGTAAAGATTATCTTTTTCATTGTTGTGTAAGTTTGGTTAAAAAGCCATGTACGTGTAAATGACAAAAAAGGATTTAGAGAAAGGGCAATTTTCTACAAATACATTAAAAAGCTGATTGAACTTAACCGATAATTTTTATTTTCGCCTATACTTACACAATCAACAAACTATGTCATTATTTTTAAACCGTTCTGCTTTTGGAGACCCTGCAAATTCCGGTAATGTTTTAACCCGCGATGAGGCTTATCAATTATTAAATGATTGGGTAAAGAACGAAAGGCTTCAGCTACACATGAAGCAGGTAGCGCATTTAATGAAATGCTGGGCAGCCGAAAAAGAAGGATTGAATGAAGCAGACCAATGGCGCTGGGAAATGGCGGGCCTGTTACACGATGCTGATTGGGACCAATGGCCGGACCTGCATTGCAAAAAAATTATTGAAGAACTGGAAGCCCGTAATATTGACCCGGAGATTATAAGGGCTATTGCCAGCCATGGGCCCAACCATTTTGGTGTGATACCAGAAACCCGGATGGATAAAATGCTGTACGCTTTTGATGAATTAAGCGGCTTAACACATGCCTACAGTTTAATGCGGCCCGAAGGATACGCCGGCATGGAATTGAAAGGTATTAAAAAACGATTTAAAGAAAAAGCTTTTGCTGCGGCTGTGAACAGGGAGGAGATTATGGAAGCGATGCAGATGGCGGGAGTAGAGTTGGAGGAGATAATGGGGTTTATTATTGAGAAGCAGGGAGAAGTGAAATTTTAAGCCTGAAAGGCTGATATTATTATAGAATGTTCAGCAATTACGTGGAATCAAAATCCCGAAGGGATGATACAGATAAAAATGCCACCCCTGCGGGGTTTTGTGAATATTAAATACCGTGAGCTATAATAATGGCATCCCTTCGGGATTGTGGAAAACAAATAGTGAATTGTAAAGAACCTATGTTTTGTTATTTGGCACAGATACGCCATGCTTCAATAGCTTTGCTGCATATCTGCGCCAGTTGGGTTTTGCTGCGGCTGTGAACAGGGAGGAGATTATGGAAGCGATGCAGATGGCGGGAGTAGAGTTGGAGGAGATAATGGGGTTTATTATTGAGAAGCAGGGAGCGGTGAAGTGATGAAAATAAAAAGAAATAAAAGGAAGATTATTTTACAAACACAGAACTAGCATAAGCATCATTAGCGCCGTTGGTTAAGGAAATTGCAATACCATTTTTCCAGAGTTTTGCAACACCATTGATTCCTATAATTTCATATCCTGAAACATACACATCACTACCAAAAACATATACTGCACCAGCGTAAGCATCATTTACACCATTTGTTAACGAAGTAGCAACACCATTCTTCCAAATTTTTGCAACAGCGTTCGTACCACTAAATTCCCACCCTGCTACATAAACATCAGTGCCGGAAACAAAAACCGAATTTGCGGAACTTTCGAATAAATTGCTGGCTAAAGAAGTAATAGATCCATTCTTCCAAATCTTCGCCTGGTAAGCACCACTGCCTATTCTTTCACTTAATACTACAAAAACATCTGTTCCGGAAACAAATACAGAACTGGCAGCGGCATCATTGGCAGCACTTGTTAAATCAATAGCAACACCATTCTTCCAGAGTTTTGCAATACTATTTGCTCCACTATATTCGTATCCTGTTACATAAACATCGGCTCCAAATACAAAAACATTATACGCCATAGCTTCATTAGAGCCATTTGTCAGTGAACTGGCAACTCCGTTCTTCCAGATCTTTGCAACGGATGTGGTTGCATTATTTTCATAACCTGCTACATACACATCGGTTCCGGAAACAAAAACCGAGTAGGCACTAGCGAAATTATTTCCATTTGTAAGGTCCGTGGCAACTCCATTCTTCCAAATCCTCGCTATAGTTTCACCTGTCTGAGCCGGGTTTGTTTGATATCCTGCAACATATACATCTGAACCCGACACAAAAACCGATGATCCCTCGGCTCTTGACGGACTGGGTGGTGTATTTAAATTTGTAGATACCCCGTTTTTCCAAAGCACGGCCATATTTCCATCAGCCCCGGTTACATACACATCCGGTGTTGATGAAGATGTTGTAAAAATTACATCATTACCATAAGCGGTGCCAACACTGTTTGTTGCATAAGCCCGTACATGATAAGTGGTTGATGCAGTTAAACCGGTTATTGCACTCGTAAATGTTCCAATACCTGTACCATCTGTTGTTTTGGTTGATAAGGCAATGGTTGGGTTGGGTATTGTGCTCCAGCAAACACCTCGGGCTGTTACGGCTGCGCCGCCATCGGTACTTATTGTTCCGCCACTGCCGGCAGTTGTGTTTGTTATGGCAGTTATTGCTGTTGTTGTAATTGTTGGTATGTTGGAGGTTGCAGCAGTAGTAAAGATTGAATCGCCGCCATAAGATGTGCCCACACTGTTTGTTGCATAGGCACGTACATGATAGGTAGTTGCAGCAGTTAAACCTGTGATAGCGCTTGTAAATATTCCGGTGCCAATGCCATCGGTTGTTTTGGTTGATAAAGCAATGGTTGGGTTTGCTGCTGTACTCCAGCAAATGCCACGGGCTATTACGGCTGCGCCACCATCGGCAGTTACATTGCCGCCGCCTGATGCAGTTGCCATAGTTATAGCTGTTATTGCTGTTGTTGTAACGGTGGGCAATGCCGTTGTAGACGTTGTAGTGGTAAAACTTATTTCATTACCATAACTGGTGCCTACTATATTAGTAGCATAAGCTCTTACATAATAAGTTGTGTTTGCTGTAAGGCCTGTTATGGGGCTTGCAAATATGCCGGGTCCGCTGCCGTTAACTGTGTGGTTCCCATTTATATCAGGATTGGGTGCAGTGCCCCAACAAACACCACGGGCAGATATTGATGGTCCGCTGCCGGTTGTTGCATTGCCACCCGATAATGCTGTGTTAGCAGTTATAGAAGTTGCTGCAACAGTAGAAACCGTTGGTAAAAGCGGTACAGGGTCGGGAGCATTTATTTCGCAATTAAAAGAAATGAAAGCTAACAGCAGCAGACTAAGAATATGTTTCATTTATTACGGTTTAAAAACAAATATAGGAGAATATTATAGGAGACTGCAATGTAGCTATTAAGTTAGTTTTTGAATAATGGAATGTAGATAAGATTTTGTGAATAGCTACGCTAGTAAAAAGCTCATTAATGGTATACTGTACAAGAGAGTGACACAACGATGATGCCATGAAAAACTGAAGTTCGTAACCAAAAACAACAAACTACAAACCCTAAACAGATTTTACTTCCGTACAAATATCCTGTAACACTTTTTTTGCATCACCAAATAACATACTTGTTTTGGGTTGAAAGAAGAGATCGTTCTCAATACCGGCGTAACCGGGTTTCATACTACGTTTGTTTACAATAACGGTTTTGGCAAATTCAACTTCCAGTATGGGCATGCCGTAAATGGGTGAGGCAGCATCGTTTTTTGCAGCGGGGTTTACAACATCATTGGCACCGAGAATTAAAACGACATCGCAGGTTTTAAATTCGTCGTTGGCCTGTTCCATCTCCAGTAATTTTTCGTAAGGCACATCGGCTTCGGCGAGGAGTACATTCATATGCCCGGGCATGCGGCCCGCTACCGGGTGTATGGCGTATTTAACTTCCACACCTTTTTCTTCCAGTATTTTTTCCAGCTCATGACAAACATGCTGTGCCTGTGCCACTGCCAAACCATAGCCTGGTACGATCATCACTTTGTTGGCATAACTCATAACCATGGCCGCATCGCTTAAACTTATTTCTTTGTAATGCCCCTGGTCTGTACCACCTGATGCGGTGGCAGTTTTGTTACCACCAAAAGAGCCGATCAATACATTTTGCAGGGAGCGGTTCATGGCTTTACACATGAGTATGGTAAGTAAGGTGCCGGCTGCACCAACGAGAATACCACCCGTTAGCATCACTTTGTTATCGTACAAAAATCCGCCGCATGCCGCTGCCACACCGGTAAATGAATTGAGGAGAGAAATTACAACGGGCATATCGGCACCGCCAATGGGCATTACAAAGAACACACCGTATATCAATGCCAAAACCAAAATAATATACACCAAATAATGTTGTGTGGGATCGTAAACCAGGTATGCACCTGCTGCAAGTGTTATGGCAAGTACCAACAGGTTTAAAATATTCTGGACTGTAAAGCTGAGGTCTTTTACTTTGCCTTTTAATTTGCCCCAGGCTATCATGCTACCGGCAAAAGAAACAGAACCGATGATCAATCCGAGCACAATAATTAAAACAGTTGGTTGTACAGCGTCTGCTGCAACAATCCCTTCTGCAATTTCTTTAGACAGATGATTAAACTCTACAACAGATATCAATGCCGCACAGGCGCCACCCATACCATTGAACATGCTCACCATTTCAGGCATGGCTGTCATCTTTACTTTTTTTGCAGCGAGT
>JANOUJ010000514.1:0-10957 GCA_031416815.1 Chitinophagaceae bacterium | reverse complement strand
CCATTGGCAATTACCATGAACGAAGGGGTTGCCTTAATTGCAGAAGTAGAAGAGTGGAGAATAGATAAAAGAATTGAAACAAAATACCTGGATGAAAAACATACCAGTATTGATGATGCAGTTGATGCTGCTTTAAAGTATAAAAAAGAAGGTAAGGCAATCAGCATTGGCGTACTATGTAATGCAATTGATCTGTTGAAAAAATTGGTTGAGAGAAGTGTAATTCCTGATACGTTAACCGATCAAACATCAGCCCATGATCCATTAGTGGGCTATGTACCTCACGATCTTACCAATGAACACGCAACCATACTTCGTGAAAAAAATCCGGAAGAATATATTGAACGCAGTTATGAAAGCATGTACCTGCATGTGCAGTTAATGCTGCAGTTAATGGATAAAGGTGCTATTACTTTTGATTATGGAAATAACATTCGTGCAAGGGCGCAGGAATACGAAGATCGTCAAACGTCAGCCGTGAATCGTGAGACAGGTGCAGCAACTCACGCCTCACGTCTCACATCTCACGACTGTTTTGGTTTCCCCGGCTTTGTTCCCGCCTATATTCGTCCGCTTTTTTGCGAAGGTAAGGGCCCGTTTCGCTGGGCAGCACTTAGTGGTGACCCGGAAGATATTGCTGTGACCGATAAAGTAATGATGGAACTTTTTGCTGATAATGAAAGCCTGATGCGCTGGTTTAAGCTTGCACAACAAAAAATTGCTTTCCAGGGATTGCCTGCACGCATTTGCTGGATAGGGCAGGGCGACAGGGAAAAAGCCGGACTCGCTTTTAATGAACTGGTACGTACCGGTAAAGTAAAAGCGCCGATCGTTATTGGTCGTGATCATTTGGATACGGGTAGTGTAGCATCACCAAACAGGGAGACAGAAGCAATGCTTGATGGCAGCGATGCAGTTGCCGATTGGCCTGTCTTAAATGCATTGATAAACACAGCAGGCGGTGCAAGCTGGGTGTCATTGCATCACGGTGGTGGCGTGGGTATGGGTTATAGTATACATGCAGGCATGGTGATCGTTGCTGATGGTACTGATGAAGCAGCGGCGAGATTAAGCCGTGTTTTGCGTAACGATCCGGGTATGGGTGTAATACGCCATGCAGATGCAGGATATGATATTGCGTTGGATAATTTGCGGAAACATAAATTGGATATTAAGGAAAGGTTGTAAAAAACAAAAACGGGGATTTTCCCCGTTTTTGTTTATAAGTTTTATTAGATCACGGTGTTTGTTTACTCAACTTCAAAACACTTCAATGGTTTAAATAATTCAGCGGTCCAAAGTTAATTATTGTGCTTTCCACCCGCATTCAGCCAATCAATTATTTTTTGTTTATCAACAGCTGATAACGGTGGGCCAGTCGGAGGCATTTGTGATGGATTAGAATCTACTGCCCTGGCTCTAATTCGTATCCCCTGCCCAACAATAGTGCAATCATCGGCAAAATTAAGTCCATTTTGCGGCGTAGGTAAACTGTGGCAACCCGGTGTTGCACAATTAGCAACTACTACTGCTTTAACTGCTGAAAATAAAGGGCCGGCGGGAGCCTGGTTAACCGTTGCATTTCCACCTATTACGCAGCTGTTCAAGTCTCTAACTCCAAAAGTATAATTCCCAACGGCCAATGCACTGAATATATTGGAAACCTGAAAAGCACCTCCGTTTAAGTTGTACATAAAACCGGTACTGCCACTTGCAGATATCGTAATGCTTCCTGTATTACTTTCGCATTTTATGGTAGTGGTGGTGGTTGTACCCGCAGTAATTGTAGGACAAGTAGCTCCTACAATGGTACTAACTGATGCACTTAAACACCCATTTACATCTTTGGCTACAACAGCATAAGTACCCACAGCCAAGTTATTGAAAGTACCCGATGCCTGAAAAGTAGCACCACCATCTTTACTAAATGTATGTGGCGCTATACCTCCCGTTGCTGTTGCGACGATACTTCCGTTGGTTGCAGTTGGCCCGGATGTATTTGTTGGTGTGGTGCTTAAAGTTATCGTAGGGCATGATGCCGATGTTACGCTAAAGGCGTTAGAACCCGTACACCCATTTAAATCTCTTGCAATAATGGTATAGCTACCTACAGCTAGGTTTAGAAAACTACCACTTGCCTGAAAAGCTCCTCCGTTAATGTTATAGGTAAATCCTGTACTGCCGGCCCCCGTTGCCACTATGGAACCGTTTGATGCGCCAGGGGTTGTTGTTTGCGTAATTGTAGCAGTTACTGTTATAGACGGGCATGGAGTTGCCGTAACAGTAAAGTTTTGCGTACCGGAACAACCGCTTGCATTTCTGGCAGTAACCGAGTAGCTGCCAGCAACCAGGCCTGTGAAGGTTCCTGAAGCCTGGGCTGCACCACCATTTAAACTAAAAGTTAAACCGGTACTGCCCGAAGCCGTTGCTGTAATACTTCCATCTGCGGCTGATGGCGTAGACGTGGCCGTTGTTGTACCAGTTACAACGATGGTTACACCCGCACAGGGATTGGGTGTAGGTGGAGGCGTAGTACCGCCCTTACTGCAACCAATGTACAAAAAAATAAAAAATAAAGAGAAAAACGTGATTACGTTGTATATCTTTTTCATAAACATTAATTTTTGTAATAACGAATTTATTAAAAAAAAGGTTGCCTTGTATATTAAAATTTAAAAGGATGATATTTTAACCCAACCGTTAAACGTGTTGTAAAGATTTTTACGCTGCCCTCGCCAACACCCTGCAATGGTAACATAACTGTTGGTGCCGCCTGTATAAACAGCTTACGTGCAATTTGTTTCTCTATGCCCAAATATAGCTGCATGGATGCAAACAAGTGGCTGTTTTTTGTGTAATCATAGGGATAGGTATACTGGGTATAATTTCTTTCAAAAGTATAATTATATTTTTCTTTTTTCATGATATAGCTGCTTACACCTAAAGCTGCAAAATAATTGGCTTTCGGTTTTATTAGCCAGTTATACTGTAATGTAACCGGCACTTCATATACCATACAATTGGCATCAACTTTTATTATTTTTACTGTACTTAAATAAGTACCGGGTTTGGGATTGTAATCATTTGGACCCGCAATATATTTTTTGGCGCCTGCATAAAACCCGGTTTGCAAACTTAAGCGCCTGTTAAACCGGTAACCCAAACCTGCACCATACGAAATCGCAATGCTGCTGTTTTTATATGATGTTAATTTTGTAGAACTGGCCTCGGCTCCGACGATCCCAAGCAGGTAGAGGCCTGAAATGGGTTTACCTTTTTTATCTTTTTTCTTCTCCGTTCTTATTACAGTGTTTGCTTTTTTAACTGTAGTATCCGAATTATTGGCTTTTTCAGAGTTGGCTATATCGGCCTTTTGAAGAGCGGTCTTTGTTCGTTTTTTGTCAGCCAGGGCGTCTTCAGCGTCAATGTCTGCTTTATTTTCATTATTGCCCTTGTCATTTTCCGGCTCAGGACTTATTATTTTTACCTCAAACTTATTCTTGTCCGTATAAAGATTTTTATTAACCGCAAAGGAATTATCATCTGCGGAATCTGTTTTGACAACATTTTTCAACCTGGGGCTTTTCAAATTCAATTTTAATACCGGGGTAAAATGATGAACTGAATTCCGTTGTACGGCTTTTGACGTGTAGCTACTTTGTTTGTCTCCATTGTTCTCCGCCGCACCCGAAGTGGTATTGGTATTTTTATCTGGAGTAGAACTGATAATGGTGTTTCCTGTATTTCTTTCAGGTAGGTCGGTTGATTTGTCTGAGACCTTATCTGCAGCAACGTTCAACTGGTGCGTATTTTCTTTGCTATCCGATTTTTTGCGAGCTTGTTCAACGGTGTTTTTTGATTGCTTATTTCTAAAACCTGACTGATAAACGATTGCACTAACCAAAATCAATCCCCCCAATAAAAGGGTGCTGATGATCCAGAAAAAAGGCCTGCGTTTGTCTTTATTTTTATCAAGCAGTATTTCCATTTTTTTCCATGATGATTCATCAAAGGCATAGTCCGCCTCATTTGCAGCATCTTTTATTTTATCCTCTATATATTTATAGTGCTTTTCGCTGCTCATATAAGTTTACATTTTTTTGCCGAAGCATTTTTTGGATATTTATTCTGGCTTTAGCAAGATTAGATTTGGATGTACCAACAGAAATGCGCAGCTCTTTTGAAATTTCGTCATGCTTATAGCCATCCAGCACATACAAATTGAAAACTGCCCGATATGTGGGAGATAGCATTTGAACAATTTCTAAAATTTCTTTAAAAGACATGTTATCAATTGGGCCAGCGGAATTCTCAGGTATCCTAAATTCATTGTCATCCAGCAATTGTATTTTGTTTGCTTTATTATTTCTCCTGTAACTATCTATTGCTGTATGAATAAATATCCTTTTTATCCATCCAACAAAAGATGCTTCAAAGCTCTCATGGCTCGGGTTAAAATCAGCTATCTTTTTAAATATTTTTAAAAAGCTATCATTTATGATTTCTTCAGCCTCAGTTTGGTTGGCACTGTACCGCATACAAATACGCATAGAGAAACCGTAATACAGTTCATACAACTGTTTTTGGCTATCTCTTTCTGCTTTTATGCAACCCTTGATGATATACTCAAGCTTATTGCTGCTTGACAAAATGGTACAATTTACTAGTAGTTAAGGGTTAAAGTTACACATAACACTCATATCGTAAAAACCAGGCCTTGGGTTGCCTGTGCATCTATTTTTTTTTGCACCTTTTCTATTTTTGCGGACCTAGCGTAGCAAATTGATCATTATTCTTTTTAGCTCCGTAAATTAGCTTATGAACACAGTCAATTGGGGTATTATCGGTTGTGGCGATGTAACCGAAATAAAAAGCGGCCCTGCTTTTAATAAAGTGCCTGACTCAAACCTTGTGGCAGTAATGCGCCGCAGCGCAGTTAAAGCGGCCGATTACGCAAAGCGTCACAACGTAGCTAAATGGTATAGCAATGCTGATGAACTTATTAACGATCCCAATGTAAATGCCATTTATATTGCTACACCGCCTGCATTTCACGAAGTATATACCTTGGCAGCCATTAAAGCGGGCAAACCGGTTTATGTAGAAAAACCCATGGCCCTCAATTTTAAAGAGGCACAGCGTATGTACCAGGCCGCCGCAGAAAATAATGTAAAATTGGTAGTGGCTCATTACCGCAGGGCGTGGCCGCTTTTTAAAAAACTGAAGGAACTTATTGAGACCGGAACTATTGGCAACATACACCTGGTTAAGCTGGTATATGATAAACCTGCTTTATCGGCTGCAGAACTGGCGGATGAGAAAATAGCATGGCGTGTAAAGCCGGCCATTTCTGGTGGCGGACTTTTTCATGACCTGGCGCCGCACCAGCTTGATATATTATACCATCTTTTTGGTGATGCCGTAAGCATAAACGGAATCTCGACAAATCAGGCCGGGCAGTATGAAGCACATGATCTTGTGATGGGCCACATACTGTTTAAAAACAAAATTGCTTTTACAGGCACCTGGTATTTTAATGCACAAGTGGCCGCAGACTATTGCGAAATAACAGGTAGCAAAGGAAGTATCCGTTTCAGCTTTTTTAGCAGTAATATTATTGAGCTGATAATTGATGGACAAACAACTAATTATAGTTTTAATGCCCTGCAACATGTCCAACAGCCCATGATTGAAAAAACCGTCAGCTACTTTTTAGGCACGGGCGATAATCTCTGCAGCGGTTACGAAGGATCCATCATTATGCGTTGGATGGATAATCTCGTCAGCGGCAAATAACCCATGCAAAAGATAAAACATAGTAACCCATGTTTTAGTTTATGGCATTGAAAGGCTTGCAAGTCATCACTTGTTCTTATTCTTCTGTACAAAATAAACAAGGTCGCCCTTTTTTAGGGTATCAGTGGGCATTATAAATTCTTTGCCGATACCTTCAAACCTAACAGCAGATTGACCACGGGGCAACTTTTTTGCAGAAGCAACCCGGTACGTGCCTTCGTAATAACGGCTGGCGGTGCAGGCGCCTAAAAAAAGCATACAAAGCAAGATTAGTGTTTTCATGATTTATTGGTTTGTTAGCAATGATTATACTAACACAATAAAAATAATGCCAGTTTTAACAAACACTACCTTTTTATAAAAATTATCTCCATTTTAAAACAAAATAGCTACCTCATTTTTCGGTTGCAACAAATTCCTGTTGCACTTTTCCTTCTCGAGCTAAATGAATTGCAATCAACTCTTGCAAAGCAGTTGCCGCCAACACCGAGCTCATTTAACGATGGCAGATTGCTGTAATAAAAATATTAATTTCGTTCCTGTCATGTTATCATTCTCCAATTTACATATCAACTTTGCAACCAACGCAGATATTACTGCAATTACAGATCTGCTTAATAAGGCTTATCGTGGAGAAGCCTCCAAACAAGGCTGGACAACAGAAGCAAACCTGATTGCCGGGGATACACGTACAGATGAAACAACCATTAAAAACGTAATGCAGCAAAACGGCAGCGTATTGTTGATTTACAAAGACGTACAGCAAAAACCTATCGGTTGCGTAAACCTCCAGCAAAATGCTGATAAACTTTACCTGGGCATGTTAAGTGTCTGTCCCCAATTACAAGGCGGCGGTATCGGCAAACAAATATTGCAGGCTGCCGAAGAATATGGCCGCGGTTTGAAGAAAAAAGCTATTTACATGTCTGTTATCAGCCTGCGCACCGAACTTATAAGTTGGTACATGCGCCATGGCTATGCCGATACCGGCGAAAGAAAACCTTTTATTGAGGATAGCCTCACAGGCAAACATCTGCAACCTTTGGAATTTATGATAATGGAAAAAATACTGTGACCCGTACTTTCTACTTTGGCGATAGTTTGGCGAGCTAATGATGCACCGCCTAAATCAGGGTCAGGCTGACAACTTTTTAAAACAGACCCCCCTCAAAACCTTATTTTTTTAAATTACATTTATAAATCAAATTGCAAAATATGGATCAGCAAATAATTAACCTCTACGATGATTATACCCATACCCCTTTAACACGAAGCGAATTTATACGACGTCTCATTTTACTAACAGGCAGTGTCACTGCAGCCATGTCGGTGTTGCCGTTAATTGAAGTGAATGCAACAGGGATGAATGTAACCAGTGAGGAAGACCTGTTTACGGAAAGAATCAGCTACCCCGGACAGCCGGGCAATATGCAGGCTTATGTGGCAAGGCCGAAAGCAGTAACGAAATATCCCGCAGTCATTATCATACATGAGAACAGGGGATTAAACGCTCATATTGAAGATGTGGCCCGACGTGCAGCTAAAGAAGGTTTCCTGGCGATTGCGCCAAATGCATTGTCGGCAATAGGAGCAGTGCCTGCCAATGAAGATGAAGCCCGCCAGAAATTCCAGGAATTAAAAACCGATGATAACCTTCAGAATTTTATAAATGTTTTTGACTACCTGGGCACACGTACCGATTATAATGGGAGCGCTGGTTGTATAGGGTTTTGCTGGGGCGGTGCCATGGCAAATAATCTTGCTGTGAAAGTAGCTTCTTTAAAAGCAGGCGTGGCCTTTTACGGCCGCCAGCCCGGTGCAGAAAATGTAAGCAACATTAAAGCCGCTGTTCAATTACATTATGGGGCACTGGATGAAAGGGTGAACGCCGGAATTCCTGCATATGAGGAAGCACTTAAGAAAAATAATATACGCTACGAACTATACATTTATGAGGGCGCCAACCATGCTTTTCACAATGATACGGCACCTACACGTTACAATGAGGCAGCTGCCACGCTGGCCTGGCAGAGAACCATTGAATTCTTTAAAAAACATGTGATCTAGTTTAGATTCAGGTGGGTAAAATAAAATTATAAGGTATAACATCGGTTACCTGCCAATCCTATTTCTTGGCCTCATCAGTTTCAACATCACCCTCTTCGTCTTTTGATTTATGAAAGTCGTTATTAAGTTGGTCTTCCAGCTTATTTTTATCTTTTTGATTCCGAACAACCAGGAAAATGAGCAAGGCAATTACCCCGATTCCAAAAGGAATTAATACAGCGAGATTCATCTTAAAATTATTTTCAGTAAAGTTATATTGATTTTTCGATACTTTATGTTAAGTTACTGTTCAGCTAAATTTTGCCTGCAAATGTGTGAAAAATGTAACAAAGTCATGAAATCTTGTAACAATACAATACATATAAGTATCATCTTTGTTATACAAACTATAATAATAAGCGTTTTCTCATACAGCAGTTAGTTTTGGAATTCGGCCCCTTTTTTAAAAGGGGCTTCTTTTTTGATAGTGTTTACAGATTAAATAATTACCAGGAAGACCCCGTAAAAATATTCTTGAATAATCGTAGCTTGAATAAGTATGAATGATTTTAAAATTGTTGTTTTTATACTAGCTATCCTCATTAGTTTAACCGCGATAGTCAATAAAAGAAAATTACCATTCCCGGTCTTATTGGTTTTTGCAGGGCTCATCATTGGGTTTATACCACAGTTGCCAAATCTTGCACTTGACCCTGAGGTTGTTTTCGTGATCATGCTGCCACCTTTGCTGTATGATGCTGCTGCTAAAACTTCGTGGCTTGAGTTTAAAACGTCTATCAGGCCTATATCTGCCCTGGCAATTACACTTGTTTTCTTTACCACTTTTGCAGTTGCATTTACTGCTCATTTTCTAATACCCGGTTTTACATGGCCTTTGGCTTTTGTTTTAGGAGCTGTTGTTTCTCCACCAGATGCAGTGGCGGCATCCGGTATAATAAAAGGCTTGGGGTTAAATAAAAAAGTAGTAACCATTATTGAAGGAGAGAGTTTGGTAAACGATGCCTCAGCCCTCATCGCTTACCGGTATGCTGTACTTGCTGTTACAACTGGCAGCTTTGTGTTTTGGCAAGCCGGCGTTCAGTTTTTAATGGTTTCGGTTGTTGGAATATTAATTGGCATTGTTACCGGCTTTCTTTTTGTTTGGGCACATAGAAGAATCGAAAACAATCCCCTTGTTGAAACCAGTTTAACTCTGCTGGCTCCTTTTGTTTCATACCTGGCAGCGGAACAGTTTCATATGTCGGGCGTACTGGCTGTGGTTACAACCGGCTTGTTGATATCACGAAAATCTCCTGAAATATTTGCTTCCCAGGCAAGAATGCGCATCAGGGTAGTGTGGGATACCATCATCTTTTTGTTAAATGGGTTCGTGTTTATACTAATTGGTTTGCAATTGCCTACAATCATAAAAGATTTAGGTAATTATCCTTTTCTTACGATACTGGGTTACGGATTGATCATTAGTTTGGTAACCATGCTTGTGCGTATCATTTGGGTTTTTGGTGGCGCATACTGGCTTAACTTTTTTCAGAATAAACGAGGTAAAACTGAAAACAAAGATCACCCAAACCCGCAAAACACCTGGAAAAATGTATTGGTGGTAGCCTGGACAGGAACAAGGGGTGTAATTTCGCTGGCAGCGGCGCTTGCATTGCCGTTGGTTTTGGATGATGGCAGCCTTTTTCCTAAAAGATCCTCGATTATATTTTTTGCGTTCGTGGTAATTTTTGTAACACTTGTGGCACAGGGCCTTTCATTGCCACTGCTTATCCGTTGGTTAAAAATAAAGCCTGAGGATAATACGGATGAAGAAGAAAAAGAATTACAATTATACCTTGCCAGCAGTACGCTGCATTTTATAGAAAATGAATTTCCAATACCGGGAGACGATAAATTACAGCAACAACTGAAAAATAGATACGAACAACAGATCCGTAGACTCACTAAGGAAATACAACTACATAAAAAGGCAAGGTATTATAACCGGGAGGTGCAGCTTCCGGAGGCTGATAACCTGCTTACGGCCAAACTGGAGATCAGTAAATTTCAGCGGGAGTTACTTATAATGCTTCACAAAGATGGCGATTTTAGTGATGATGCCTTAAGGCATGTTGAACGTGAAATGGATATTGAGGAACTTAAATTGAATACGCAACTCCCTAAAGAAGAATAAAAGACTCATCGTTGGCCGGCTGGCGGGTTTCTTTGTTAATTCATGTTCTTTGTATGTCATTTTATACCTACACAATTTTTAACCAGCCGGTAATGCTCATCCTGCTGCGGTTGGCTTTTACCACTTCATGTTCGGTCTCATCACTTTTAAAAAGTACAGCGGTTTGCGAATGGGGTTGAATCTGTTGCATGGTACCATCGTTGTAAACCTGCAACTGTCCACCATCTGAAACCAACCAGTTTTCATTCAGGTATGTAATGAGAGAGAATTTGCGATTGTCGTTGTTTTTAAACTGGTCTTTATGCCGTTTATAAAAGCTGCCTTCTTCATAAACTGCATAATGAAATTCATAGGCATTGATGCCGGTATAACAGGTGCTGTTGAGCCGGTCAATAAAATCTTCAGCCAGTTGCAGAAACTCCAGTTCAAAATGATTGTGATGTTTTTTATCGAGCCAGTAAATTTTATCGCCTCTTACTTTTTGTTGTGCATCTTTTACTTCATCATTTCCAATGCCGGCCGGGATCATTTGATCATCTTGTTGTAATTGCTGAATATGTTCCTGTAAACCGTTTGACAAGCGTTCAGATATAAATGCAGCATCAATGCCTACCTTATTGTCGAGATAACTGTCGATCAGTAAATCAAATGTGTTATTCATGGTTATTGTTCAAAGGACAAGTTAGCCCTTTCAATATGAATCGTATCCCACAAATTTAATTCCACGCTTTCTCTTTAACCATTTATGTTTATAGAATTTTTAATGATTGTTATATAACCTTTGGTTCCGATTTGTAAACAACCAATATGGGTTACCTTCAGACAATATATTTCACCTATGCCTGCATTTTATCAACTCAGCATTCAGGAGGCTCTTGATCAACTTAAAACTACTTCTACCGGGTTAAATAATGAAGCAAT
>JANOUJ010000513.1:0-1671 GCA_031416815.1 Chitinophagaceae bacterium | reverse complement strand
CTTCTTTACTACGGGTGCTTTTACAGCTTTTGCTTTTTCTACTACCAGTTTCATTCCACACTTAGGGCAGTTGCCGGATTTAGATGCATGTATTTCCGGATGCATGGGGCAGGTGTAGGTTACAGGCTGAACTTTGTTACTTGAATTTACTGGTGCAGTAACTTTTTTCTGCACTACCGGCTTCTTAACAGGCTTAGGCTTTTCCTTCACCAGTGCCATACCACACTTTGGACAATTGCCCGGTTTGGCAGCATGAATTTCGGGATGCATGGGACAGGTGTAGGTTACTGATTGCGACCAGGCAGCCAAATAAATTGTAAGCCCAAAAACTATTAAAAATATTTTTTTCATTTTCTTATTTATTAAAATTGATACCCCGTTGCTGATGTTCCATATTCTTATTCGTAACTTCTTAAAATACTATCAATCCAGTTTATAACCGTTTCCTTTTGTGTAGAAGTAAGTCTTGAATTTTTATGAAGAATAGTGTACGAAGCCAAAGGCATATCTCCAGATTTTACCTGCTTGATGATACTTTCAAACTTGCTTTCCTGCCTGCGCTTTGAATAATTTCCAAATTCGCTGAAATTCAGATCTTTTTTTCCATTCCTGATATGTCTTTCCATCATAAACCGGGCCGGTTGTATGTACGAATACCACGGGTACTTAGTATTGTTGCTGTGGCAATCATAACAGGTGGCAGCAAATATTACCTGTATACTATCGGGGACATGGTATAGCTTCGTAATATGCGATGGCAATACATCCCCATCATCTTTATTACGGGCCGGCTGGTACAATTGCATCAGCAGGAAAATAAAAAGCCCAATGATCAATATCTTTTTGAAGATTCTTTTCATCCCTACAATTCTTTTTTCACTGAACCACAGGTTAACATTTTACTGCCGTAGTATGGATTTTTTATGTCTTTGGTCTCACTGATCCAGGTAGCACCTTTTCCATCATTGTACATAGGACAAAAGTCCTGATACAATTTTTGCCCTGCACCAAAAGTTTTTATCAGATCATTCATGTCTTTACTCAGCATCGCAAAATGTTCTCTCTGGTGCTCTAACTTCCCGGCATTTGCACCAATATGTTCCGCATGTTCTTTAGCATCATCTGCTACATCGGTAAAAGCTTTCTTTTGTGCAGCCGGTAAACTGTTTGCATTTAAAGCGATGAGATTACTTACAATTCCAGCACCCGCCGCCGCTGCATTTTTTGAATCGTCTTTGGTTAAAGCATTTTTTAGTTTCAAATAATTACCGACAATTTCTTTGATAGAAAAATTTGCAGGCGTAACCATGGTAGTTGAGCTTGAATCAGGTGTCTCTGTTGAGGATCCATCCATTTTTACAGGCTCAGAGAGTTCCATACCGCATTTAGGGCATTTATCACCTTTTTTGCCCGTTACTTCCGGATGCATGGAGCAGGCATACATTTGTTCTGTAGGTGTGCTTTCTTTTTCGGTTTTTGATTCTGTTGATTTATCAGTGTTTGAATTGCACGCAACAAATAAAAAGGCCATTACAAGAACAGCAAGAATTACATTTTTCATTTTTAAAAATTTAGTTTGTGATGAATTAATTTAAGAACTGTTTATTTATTCTCCCATTCAGCAATTCGTTTTTTCAATGCCGATACTGCATTGGTCATTTTTTTCTTTTC
>JANOUJ010000512.1:0-1643 GCA_031416815.1 Chitinophagaceae bacterium | reverse complement strand
TTTATAGCATTTGCAACAAATATTTTGCTTTGTTTCTTTAAAATAATTAAGAAGGGTAGAGATACTATTCTCGGGGTGGTGGTTTGCTAATTCCTTTAAAATTAAAAATTTAAACCTCAATCTTTGAGTAAGTAAGCGGCTAAAATCAAAATGCAGTTCGGGATTTTCTTTCAGTAATTGGGTAAATGAGGAATTGTGCAAACGTATGATAACTGAATCCTCATCTGCTATCGCAGTGGCAGCAAAGGGTTCATTATCAAAAAGTGGCAATTCGCCAAAACATTCATCCGGTTCAATAATAAACTGCAGAAATTCTTTTCCGTCATCATTGATGTTTACCCATCTTACTTTACCAGTTACCAACTGATAATAAAAAGATGATTGTGTGCCCTCTTTAAAAATAATCTCACCGGCTGAAACTTTTTTATAAGCAGCACCCCAGGCAAGCAATGTATCAATGTCAATTTTCATGATAATTAATTTTTCCAGTAATTATCAAAAATAACACTGCATGTATCACTGGTGGATGATATAGCGCAGGGAGGAATATGATCTTAATCATATAGTTTCTATTAATTCGATAAAACCCTTGTCTGCATTGCAATTTTAATGCGTTGCTTTTTACTTTTCCCATCGGGCTGCATGGATATGATTCAACGCATAAATAAATGGTGTTTATCAAAGTAATCTTGTGTATTCAATAATTCATCAAACATTAAATCATGAAAAAAATTGTAATCTTTTTTAGTATAGGCGCATTTATAGCAGCCTGCGGTGGCGGTAGTTCTGATAATAAAGCCACATCTTCAGAATCCACTTCAACAGAAAGCACAAAGCAGGAAACAGGTAATCCATCATATGATCCCAAAAGAGGGGAGGGGAAATTTACCAATGTTGTTGTTAACTCCACTTTAGATGCCCCAATGGCTGTAAGTGGCGAAAAAGTCTATAGTGTTAAATGTGGCAGCTGCCATAAGCTTACCGATGAAAAATTAGTGGGCCCGGGATGGGCAGGTGTTACAAAAAGACATACCCCGGAATGGATCATGAATTTTGTGACCAATACCGATGCGATGCTGGATAAGGATCCAAAAGCACAGGCTCAACTGGAGATCTGCCTGGTACGTATGCCCAATCAAAATATTGGCGATGAAGATGCCAGAGCTCTTTATGAATTTATGCGTAAGAATGATGGCGTTAAATAAGATTTTTTTTTATCCCTTAATAAATCATACCAAAATGAAAAATTATAAATTAATGACCGGTGCAGTTTTACTGTTTATTGCACTGCTGGCTTTTACTTCCTGTAAACCTAAGAATGTCGGCTCGGCCGTAAGCTCTGATGCTGCGGCCAAAACTTATGTTGCACCCGGTAAATACGATGAGTTTTACAATTTTGTTTCAGGAGGATTCAGCGGCCAGATGAGTGCCTATGGTTTGCCATCGGGCCGGCTGCTCAGGGTAATACCTGTTTTTTCTGTAGACCCGGAAAAAGGCTATGGCTATAGCGAAGAGACCAAACCAATGCTGAATACATCTCATGGATTTGTTCCGTGGGATGATCTGCATCATGTTCAAATGTCGAAAACCAATGGTGAGTACGATGGCCGCTGGGTGTTTGGTAATGCCAACAACACACCAAG
>JANOUJ010000511.1:0-2053 GCA_031416815.1 Chitinophagaceae bacterium | reverse complement strand
TGTTTTGGCGCATGCCCCGAAGATGCCATTATAAAACTGGGTGCCGGCAACCGTTACAAGTTTAATTATGATGCCTGTACGGGATGTGGGATTTGCTTTGAGCAATGCCCCTGCCATGCCATTGAAATGATTCCAGAACCTGTTAAAACCATTTAAAATGCCCACTAAAAATAAATTAATTGCAACGATAGATGGAAATGAGGCTGCGGCTTATGTTGCTTACCGGGTGAATGAAATTTGTGCTATCTATCCCATCACACCATCCTCTACCATGGCCGAACTGGCTGATGAGTGGAGTGCCAAAGGCATTAAAAATATTTGGGGTAATGTGCCCGATGTATTGGAAATGCAGAGCGAAGGCGGCGCTGCAGGAACAGTGCATGGTGCATTGCAAACCGGCGCCTTAACAACAACCTTCACCGCATCGCAGGGATTAATGCTGATGCTGCCCAACATGTATAAAATAGCAGGAGAATTGACTGCCACTGTATTTCATATTGCAGCCCGTTCGCTGGCTGCACAGGGACTTTCCATTTTTGGTGACCACCAGGATGTGATGGCCGCAAGAACAACCGGATTTGCTATACTTGGTTCTGCCAGTGTGCAGGAGGCGCATGATTTTGCGCTGATCGCACAGGCAGCAACCCTGCGTTCACGAATTCCTTTCATGCATTTTTTTGATGGCTTCCGCACTTCGCATGAAGTGAACAAACTGGAACTTCTATCTGACGAACAGATAAAAGCTATGATACCGGATGAATTTGTTTTTGCACACCGCAAAAGAGCATTGAATCCCGATCATCCTTTCATCCGGGGAACGGCACAAAATCCCGATGTATATTTCCAGGGAAGGGAAACGGTAAATAAATTTTACGATGATACCGCAGGCATTGTTGATAATGCCATGAAGGAATTTGAAAAACTAACGGGCAGAAAATATGAATTGTTTGAGTATACTGGCGCCCCCGATGCAGAAAGAATTATTATCATCATGGGCTCTGGTGGAGAAACCGTTTCAGAAACCGTGAATGCCCTGACTGCTGCAGATGAAAAAGTGGGGGTGGTACAAGTAAGATTATATCGTCCGTTCTCTTTAGAACATTTCATAAAATCATTACCGACTTCGGTTAAATCAATTGCTGTTTTAGATCGTACCAAAGAATCTGGTGCTTCCGGCGAGCCTATGTACCAGGATGTTTTATCAACTTTGGTAAGTGCTTTACAACAGGGCAAGATAAAACAACTGCCTAATATTGTCGGCGGACGTTATGGCCTTTCTTCCAAGGAGTTTACACCGGCCATGGTAAAAGCAGTTTATGATGAATTAAAGAAAGATCATCCTAAAAATAATTTCACCATTGGTATCAATGATGATGTAACATATACCAGTTTAACTTATGACGAATCCTATACGTTGGATGAATCTGAATGGCGGCAGGGTTTGTTCTTTGGTTTGGGTGCAGATGGAACCGTTGGCGCCAACAAAAACACCATCAAGATCATCGGTGAAAATACTGATCTGTATGCCCAGGGATATTTTGTGTACGATTCAAAAAAATCAGGAGCAAGAACAGTTTCGCATTTGCGCTTCGGGCCAAAACCCATCAGGGCGCCTTATCTAATAAGCAAAGCTGATTTTATTGCCGCTCACCAATTCAACTTTACCGAAAAAGTAGAGATGCTGAATTTTATAAAACCCGGCGGCACCTTTTTACTAAACAGCCCTTTTAATAAAGAAGAGGTTTGGGATAAATTACCCGGCTCGGTTCAGCAGGAGATCATCAGCAAAAAACTTTTGTTTTATATTATTGATGCCAACACCGTTGCAAAAGATACGGGCATGAGCGGCAGGATCAACACCATCATGCAAACCTGCTATTTTGCTTTGAGTGGCGTGTTACCAAAAGCAGAAGCAATAGAACAGATCAAACATGCTATTGAAAAAACCTACACTAAAAAAGGAAAGGCAGTTGTAGAGAAGAATTTTGAAGCCGTGGATGCAACGCTGGCTAATTTATTTGAAGTGACTGTTCCTGCAACAGCCAGTTCAACC
>JANOUJ010000510.1:0-11842 GCA_031416815.1 Chitinophagaceae bacterium | reverse complement strand
CCACCGTTGTTACCGAATCTGAACCATTAAATTCAATGCCGGTTACTGTTGTTTCGTAACTCACATACACGCCCATTTTTTCTACGGTATCGGCAAGCGTTTTATCAAACTCACCCCTTGGCACCTGCCAGGTCCAGTTCCAGCCTGGTGTAAACTGGTCGGCAAAAAAATAATCACAGACCTTTCCGTTCTTTACAAACTTGGCCCCGAATTTTTCCTGGAATTTTTTTTCTTTTACGGCATCTACAAAACCGGCTTCGGTTAAAGCTTCCATACAGCGTGGCAAAAGACTTTCGCCAATTACAAACCGTGGGAATTTCATTTTCTCCACTATCTTAACTTTAAACCCGGCTTTATTTATAATTGAAGCGGCTACAGTTCCCGATGGGCCTGCACCAATTACCAGTACATCTACTTTTTCTGTTTTCATCAGTTGGTATTTTTATTTTCTTTTTTTACATTTTAATAAAGTCTGGCTCAGGCCAATATTATCTGTTTGTTCAACGATCTCCAGGTTGGCTTTTTCAATACAGCTAATAAAAGTTTCGGAACTGTACATTTGGCTATTCCCATTTGCCATTACGGTAAAATAAACAGAAAGCTGCTGTAAACAAAAGGCTCCAACCTCAAATTTTTGAAGGTCCCAAAATGGCTCCATAATAATGATCTGTCCGTTCTCATCAAGTGCATCAGCACATCTCTTTAATATCGAAACTATTTCGTCCTCCGAAAAACAATCCAGGAACTGGCTCATCCAAATGGCATCAAATCCTCCCGGAATCTTTGTTTGTTCATCCAGGATGTTTACCGGCAAAAAAGATACCCTTTCATGCAGGCCAAGTTCCTCAATTCTTTTCCTGGCTACATTCAGTTGCCCGGGCAGATCCATGATCGTTATATGAACATCCGGTTTAAAACCTGACGATGCAATGGCCCATTTACCGGTGTTTCCTCCAATATCCAATATGTTCTTTGCGCTTTCATTGTAAACCAATGGCAAAACCAGGGGAAAAGCATCGTCTGAAAAAAAGTGGTCGTACTCAAACCAGCTTTTTTGTACATGTGGAGGTAATTCAGACAAACCTTCATAGATCGTATTCCATTCTCCAAAATATTTCAGCCCAACAGGCTTGCCTGTTTGTATGCTTTCATCCAGGTGAAAAAAGCCGTTGTAGTTCACATCGTGTACAAAATTCATATTGGTGATGGTTAACGGGTCGTTTAAAATAAAGTACCCTGTTTTTCCAAGTGTGTATTTTTTATCATTTACTAACACCAACCCAAGTCCGAGGCCCGACTCCAATAGCACCCTTACTCCATAAATAGATAGTTTTACTTTTTCTGAAATCTCTTCGTTTGTTATTCCAATCGACCCACTTTCCTGTATCAATTTTAAAATTCCGGAATTTCGCAGCACCCTGGCCACCTGAAAAATTACAGGGCCATGAGCAATCCATTGGGCTGCCTCTATTGCTTCAAATGCCGATTTCTTATCCTTTGAAAAAAATTTCATACTTTTTTGTATCCTGTGTTTTTATTGTTTGCTGAAAACCATGGCCGCATTACAGCCTCCAAAACCCGATGCTGTTTTCAAAAAATGTGATGCTGTTGATGGGTACAATGATGAACATACATTTACTGTCTGGCTAACGCCAGGGCTTACAAAGCCTTTTGTTGGCAGCACCAGGTTCTCTTTTAAAGATTGAATGGAAATGATAGATTCGATCAATCCTGCTGCTCCCAGTGTGTGGCCATAATAACCTTTTAAACTGTTTACGGGCACATCCTGCAAGCCAGATAATCCAATTGCCTTTGCTTCCATCTCATCATTAAAAAGAGTGGCGGTACCATGCGCTGAAATAAAGCCGATATCTTTTGTTGACAAGCCAGAAACTTGCATTGCTTTGTTGATGGCAAGGCTTAATTCTTCGCCGGTACGGGAGGGACCACTGATATGGTTTGCATCATTGCTTACCGAACCGCCACTTATTTTTATACCGCATGAATATTCTTTATTGCTACTAATGATCATTGTTCCTGCACCCTCACCCAGGTTGATGCCATCTCTTGCTGCATCAAAAGGTTTACAGGGCAACTGGCTTACTGCCTGGAAAGACTGGAAACCCGACAAAACAAATTTACTGATCACATCTGCGCCTGCAACCACAGCGTGCTCATACCGGCCCGATTGTATAAGCCGCATGCCGGTTAATATAGCCAGTAAGCCCGATATGCATGCATTTGAAATGATGACGGGTTGGTTTGCAAATTGAAAATGATCGGCTACGAGCAGGGCAGATGTGTTGAGTGATATTCTTTCATTTAATAAATCAGAAGGCGCTTCGGTCTCCAGTAAACTAATATTGCCTTTAGTAGATGAAAGGATGAGCACTGTTTTTTTATCAGCAGGATCCACATTGCTTTTACACAATGCATCGCTGATGGATGCTATGAGCAGGCTTTCAAATTTTGTATACTTTTCATTTCCGGCAAAGCTACCATCGGCAAACAATGCCGCCTGAAAAGGTAGCTCTGACATGCCGTTGCCATGATGCAGTTTAATACCCGATACATTTTGTTTAAGCTGCAAAAAATTTTCGGCAGTTGTTAAACCTAAGGGTGATAAAATATTATCCGAACTAACAAAAATTTCTGTCATAGTTTTTTTCATTAAACCAAGTCATGCTTTTTCTTCCACTCTTCAAAAAAAGGCGGGTTGGACAGTTGAAGTACTGAATCTTCCCTACTTAAAAAAACCTGGACAGAAGAACCTGTGGCTACCAGCTCACCCGTTGCTGCATTAAAGAGGCGGTATGTAAATTTCATTTTTGCAGCTTCAGTAGGCACAAACCTGGTTTCCACAATTACCCTGTCTCCATACCGTAGTGAGCGTTTAAAATCGCACTGCACACTCACTACCGGTATTACAAAACCAAGTTTATATACTTCCAGGTAACCAAGGTCATGTGTGTTTCCAAAAGCTTCACGCCCGTCTTCAAAATAACGGATATAATGCCCGTGCCAAACAATTCCCAGCGGGTCAGCTTCATTAAAACGAACCAATACTTCTGTCTTAATGCTCAATGCTGTCTTCATACTACTTAGGATCAACTGCCGTATTTATTGCGCCATTCTTTGTATTTTTTCTTATCTATTTCTTCGATCACTTCTCTAATGGTTGATGCCCAGTAATTGCGAAAACCAATACCGGTGGCTTTTGCAATAATGCGATCGGTCATTAAAACTTTCTTCGTTTTCATATCTACCATAGTAACCCAAATAGCGGCATCTCCTTTTTTATCAATTTTACGCATGGCCTCCATTACAAACAAAAGACCAACACCGTCTTTCCCGGAAAGATCTAATTCGTTTACAATAGAAGCAATATCAGATTCCTTAAAGCGGTCAAAATCCGACCAGGTGGTTGAAAGTATATCTGCGGCGTTTATTTTGCTGATATTCTTGTTTACTGCAGCAAAATCGTGGTTAATATTGGAGTTACGAAAGGCTCCTTTCAGGTCAAATTTTTTAGGCTCTAGTACGATCAGGTCGTTAATGCTGGCATAGAGACGGTTGCGTATATCATCAGCATTACCAAGATCTAGTAATTTGGCTTTACTAAAATCAATACCCAGGTAAGTAACCGGACTTTCACTATTGTTAAATACATCCTTTAGTGTTTGGGAAAAAGATGTGGTACTGCCTGCAAATAACATTACTAAAGCAAACAACCAGCTTAATTTGTGTGTCTGTTTCATGATCAGGAATTTTTAAGTTTATTAATAAATATTTTCATTTTACATGATGGAAGATCAACGGTTGTATTTTCTTTTCCATTCTTTATACTTGCTCCAATCAATTTCCATAATAGCTTTTCTGATCACACTCACCCAATAATTTCTAATACTGAAACCTTCAGCTTCACGTACAATACGTTCAGTTATTAAAACTTCTTTTGTTTTCATATCAATCAGGGTAATCCACACGGATCCATATCCTTTTCCACCGATTTTTTTCATTCCTTCCATGATAAAGACCAGCCCAATCCCTGCTTTATTTTCTAAAGGTAAAGCTTCAACACAGTTTTTTATATCCGCCTCGTTCAATCTTTCGAAATCAGACTTTTTAGGCGAGACAATAATATCGGCATCAATTTTCTTATTATTTGCAGTAACAGCGCTTAAATCAACAGTTATGGTGTTTTTCCGGGCGAAGGCGGAGCCAATATCATAATTTTTATCATATTGCTCTTTTACTACCAAATCATTCATGCCGGTGTAATATTTATCTCTAATTTCTGATGGAATGGCGTCGGGTCGTTTATAGATCCGGTTCTTTGTGTAATCAATACCTAGATAAGTCAACTGGGTCGTAGGGTTGCTAAAAAAATCTTTTAATGTTTGCGAAAAAGAAGGTGTGGTACCGACTAACAACACAAAAGCAAACAACAATCGGAATTTGTGTTTCATGAACCGGAACCTTTAAGTTGAGTAATAAATATTTTCATTTTGCATTGAGCGATCAACTGCCCGTTACAGGTTATTTTTCCGGATATTAATGTTACATCAAAAATCTGGTTTTCTGTGGTAATTTCTGTAATCAATTCATCGCCTGTTTTGGGCAACGTAAATACCTGCAGGTTATTTACTGCTCCGATATAACCAACCATTACCGGTTTATTTTCGGTATGCGAAACATAACCCGCCCTTGCAGCTGCAGTTTGGGCAATATTCTCTACCAGGCCAGGTTCCTTGAATACATCATGCTCCACAAAAATATTATCGGCCCGTACACTAAACCCGGTTGTAGTGGTAGTTTCGTTCACCGACAAAAGTTTGTCGATCATTACGAAAGGCGGCCTTTGCGGAATAAGCGTTTGTATATCCTCTATCACTATCATTTAAAATAATGCTGTTGAAAGGTTGACAACCTTTTAACATTATGCTGCTAAGTTAAAACAGGTTACAAAAGGTTGTCAACCTTGTTTAGGTTGCTCCCAAAAATTATAATAATTAAACCACTGTTCGGGGTATTTTTTAACCTTTTTCTCAATCTCTGCCACGTAATCAACCAACATTTGCTGCATCACCTCATTTTTGTCAAAGGCAGTATAATCTTTTATTTCGCTTGAAAACAAATGATAGTGCAAACTGTTTTCCTTTACAGCAAAAACATACGACACAGGAACCTTAAATTTGGATGCCAGCAGGAATGGTCCCATAGGAAACCTTGCAGGCGCTCCTAAAAAATTAGCGGTCAATGTTTTGTTTCCTTCCAAAAACCTGTCGGCGTGCATACAAACCAGTTCGTTATTGCTTAATGCTTCATTTATTTTAAAAATATGGCTCAGGTCATTTTTAATAACAATAATGCTCATGTTTCGTTCACCGATAACGCCCTCAAGATATTCCTTTATCTGCTCATGTTCGCCGTCGTACAGTACAATATTGATCCGGCTTTCTATGTGTTTAAATAAATGGCCTGCTACATCCCAGTTTCCGATATGGGCGCTAAGCAAAATGCCTCCTTTTTTTAATGCTGCTATTTTGTGCAGATTTTCTTCGCCGTCAAATTCAAAACTAAAATTATTTTTTATGCCCGACATCAGTACCACTTTATCAATAATAGCCTGCCCAAGTAAAAAGTAATTTTTATAGAGTTTAGTGATGGAAGAAAACCGGCTATAGCCCAGCTTGCGGCGGTATAGTAAATAAATTTGCCGGGACGCCTTGTAAGAGAAAAAGAAATAATACAGCACAACAAAACGCAACAACAGGTAGGCCGGTAAAACACCAAATGTTTTCAAAACCCATACAAATATCCGGTATCCCAACGGAGTACCTTTAGATTTGCCTTGCCACGCAGACATTATGCCAATTCTTTTGAATTTACCCGGGAAATGATGTAATCGCAAAAGTCCTGGAAGGTAGCTATATCAGTAAAGTCTTCAGGCTTTACTTTAAAGGCAAAGTTACTCTCAATAACTACTACCAGGTCAATATAATCCAGGCTGTCGAGTCCAAGGGTTTCTTTTAAATTAGCTTCGGGTACTAATTTTTCAGCATCTACTTCAAATTCCTCAATCAGGAACTCGTGGATTCTCTCAATGATTTCTGTGTTTGTCATAAGCAGTATTATATCAATTTCCTAATAATTAGCGATGAATTTGTTCCTCCAAACCCGAACGAGTTGGACAAAAATACAACTATATCTTTTTCGATGGTACTTTTTGCTATATTCAATTTGGCAGAGTCTTCATCGGGGTTTTCAAAATTAATATTGGGTGCCACAAAAGAGTTCTGCATCATTAAAACCGAGTAAACGATCTCGCTGGCTCCGGCCATCCAGCATTCGTGGCCCGTCATTGATTTTGTGGAACTTACAAGGGGCTTATGTTGGCCAAAAACTTCATCAATTGCTTTGGCTTCGCTGGCATCGCCGGCGGGTGTAGATGTTGCATGTGCATTTATATAATCCACGTCAGCAGATTGTATGCCGGCATCTTTCATCGCTCTGTATAAAGATCTAACCGGTCCGTCAACCGTTGGGTTGGATATGTGAGCCCCATTTGAAGAAAATCCATAACCTATTACCTCGCCCAGTATTTTTGCCCCTCTTTTTTGTGCCGATTCAAGGCTTTCTAAAATAACGGTTGCTGCACCCCCGCTGGGTATCAACCCATCACGGTCACGGTCGAATGGGCGTGATGCTTTTAATGGATCACTTTCCCGGATCGAAAATGCAGACAAGGCATCAAAAGTGCCCATTGACAAATGATTTATTTCCTGGGCGCCGCCACATATAATACAATCCTGTAATCCTGATTTTATAAAATGATATCCCAGCCCGATAGAATGAGAACCACTTGCGCAGGCTGCACTGATGGTGAAGTTTACGCCCCGCAGTTTAAAAATAGTCGCCAGGTTCATGGTTACGGTCGAGTTCATCGTTTGAAAAACCGCTCCCGAACCAACCAGCATGGTATCTTTTTTCTCCCTGATAATGTCATTGGCTTCAATAACGGATTTACCCGAGCTGTCGTTACCATATAAGATGCCGATCTCATTGCCAGCAATATAATCGTCATCAATACCGGCATGTTGTAAGGCTTCAACAGTGGCCAAATATGCATATTCTCCCTGCTCCGGTAACATGATACGGGCCCTGCGGTCTAATTTTCCTTTCAACTCCGGTTTATCTACAAAACCTGTTAAGCCCGACCTATATCCGTATTCCTTACGCACAGGATCCATTATGATGCCCGATCTTCCCTTGTATAGGGAATCCCTCACCTCATCCAGGTTTTTTCCTATGCAGGAATAAATGCCCATACCGGTTATAACTACTCTATTCATGTTTTTAAGTCATTGGTCATTGGTCATTTTATCACTGGGGCTGTCTCTTTTTTAACTATTGCACCAATGACTATTGACTAATGACTAATAACTATCTAAGAATACAATCCTCCATTCACTGAAATAACTTCTCCCGTTATATATGCTGCACCTTCGGTTGCTAAAAACCCTACCGTATGTGCCACTTCTTCGGGCGTGCCAAAGCGTTTTAATGGCACCATATTTTTTAATTCTGTTTCATTCAGCCCTTCGGTCATATCAGTTTTAATAAAACCGGGTGCCACCGCATTTACGGTAATTCCTTTGCGGCCAATTTCCTGCGCCAATGCTTTAGTTGCCCCAATTACGCCGGCTTTAGCGGCCGAATAATTGGTTTGTCCCGGTAATCCTTTAAGTCCCGAAAGTGAAACGATGTTGATTATTCTGCCGTATTTTTTCTGCAGCATACTGTTAACTACCAACCGGGTCACATAAAAGAACCCATCCAGGTTTGTTTTTATTACACTGTCCCACTGTTCATCTTTCATCCACATCATTAACCCGTCATCCCTAATGCCGGCATTATTCACCAACACTTCAATAACCTTATCTGTATTTGCTTCCATCCAATCACCCAGTTTGCTCATGATGGCCTCTTTGTCCGATACGTCAAATTGAATAATCTCCCCGTCAACACCTTTTTCCTTAACCAAGGCAAGCGTATTGTTTGCTTCTTCTTCATTCGATTTATAATTGATAAGCACATGATATCCCATCTCTGCCAGTTTAATACAAACGGCCCTTCCAATTCCCCTGGATCCTCCCGTAACTAATGCAAACTTCATGAATGATATTATTTTTTGTAAATACTAATTGCTGAAATACTTCATCATCATTTTATCAGGAAGTAACCCGTTCAGAAACCTTACCTAGTTTGAAGGAAACTACCGGGTCGGATCTTTCGAAATATTTTTTGATCCTTTCCAGGTCTTTGTACTTTGGTTCGTCTTCAATAAACTTGGGGAATAATTTTCTTATCTCGGTATAAATATGATGTGTTTCACTTGAGAGCCGGTCGGTACATTTTAAATAATCAATGGCTTGCAGCACCGTCATCATCTGTATGGCCAATACTTCAAATGAATTGTCAATAACCCTTTTGGTCATTAACGCTGCATTACAGCCCATACTTACAATATCCTGGTTATCGTTGTTATTAGGTATGCTGTGTACATACATGGGGAACGACATGGTTTGATTTTCGGCTACGGTTGATGTAGCAGTAAACTGCATACCCTGCATACCAAAATTAAAGCCCAGTACACCCAGGTTCACAAATGGCGGAAACTTTTGATTCAGTTTTTCGTTCAGTAAATAATTCAATTGCCTTTCACTCAGCATGGATAATTTGGTAACAGCTATCTTTAATTTATCCATCTCCAGCGAAACATAATCCCCGTGGAAATTACCTCCATGAAAAATATTCTGGTTCTGGTGATCTATCACAGGGTTGTCATTAACCGAGTTCAGTTCATCCACCACTACTTTTTCGGCCTGGCAAATGGTATCGTAAATAGGGCCAAGCACCTGGGTTACGCAACGCAGCGAATAATATTCCTGCACTTTATCCTGGAACACTTCCTGGTCAAGCTTTTCGGGGTTGTACAGGTGCTCTGAGCGGCTACGGATCATCTTGCTGTCTTTTAAAATATCCCTTAGTTGTGCTGCAATCTTATTCTGACCCTTATGGTGCTTAACAATATTCAGTTCGTAAGAATAATGATCATCAAATGCTTCCACTACCTCATTGATCATGGCTGATAACATTACCGACCATTCCAATAACTTTTGAGCTTGTATAATATTCACCATGCCGATACCGGTCATAGCCGAAGTGCCGTTTAGTACAGCAAGACCTTCCCGTATATGAATGGTAAGTGGTTTAATTTTTAATTTGGCAAATACATCTGCAGTTGGTTGCACGGTCCCTTCATAGATCACTTCGCCTTCGCCAATTAATACCAGCGCCAGATGGGCCAGTTGCACCAGGTCTCCGCTGGCCCCCACACCCCCGTGCTCAAAAATGCAAGGCGAAACATTTTTATTGATAAGGTCTTTAAGTAATTCAACTATTTCCGGATGAACACCCGAATAGGCCTGCATGAGGCTGTTTAACCGGGCTATCATCACAGCTTTTACCATTATCGGGCTCATTAAATTACCGGCTCCTGAGCTGTGACTTCTGATAAGGTTATACTGTAACTGCAGGAGGTTTTTTTCGTTAACCTTATACTGCGCCATCGGGCCAAATCCGGTATTAATACCGTAAATGAGCTTATTTGAAGAGAATTTCTGCAAAAATTGGAAATTTACCTCCACTTTTTCAACCTTTTGTGTATCTAATGACACTTCCTTGTCCTTATATAAGATATCTGAAAAATTATCTAAGGTAAGGGCCCTGTCTCCTACATGTACCATGATCCGAAATTTATGTCCATTATTTTATGAGGTAACTAATGCGGTAAAAATAGAATAAAGAATTCAAATTTTTATTTTTTGCCCGTGCATATATAAAGATAGGACGTTATTATTGTGGTTATTGGGTATTTTTTAATGGTAGATTTTACATACTTTTATGTCTAACTTAAATAAGATATTATATGAAAAGATTTACAGGTTTATTATTAGTAACATGTTTATTGGGTTTACAAACAAATGCCCAAAAAGTAAAAACCACCAGCGGCAACGACGATATTTTAAAATCGGAAAGTTCCATTAATATTGAGTTTAATTACGACAATATTTCAGTAGGCAAGTATAAAAATGAGCCGGAGTATATTGCTGCCAAAACCGAGGAGTACAATAAAAAGGAATCGGGGAAAGGTGATAGCTGGGCTGCAAGCTGGAAAAACGATAGGGAATCCCGCTATCAACCAAAATTTATTGAATTATTTACGCTTAGCAGTGGTATGAGTGTTTCAAAAGATGCCAAGTATACGATGATCGTTAAAACAATATCCATTGAGCCAGGCTGGAATATTGGCATAAGCCGCAAAAATGCCGAGATCGATCTTGAAGTATGGATCGTTGAAACTGCAAACAAAAGCAGCAAACTTGCCACTTTTACCATTAGCAATGTACCGGGCGGTACCGCATTTGGGTATGACTTTGATACCGGACTGCGCATTTCAGAAGCTTATGCTAAAGCTGGAAAAAGTTTAGGTAAATCTCTTAAATAGTCATCAAAATAAATAATATTTGCAAGAGGCTTCCATAATGGAAGCCTCTTATCTTTTTTAAATATTAAATAAGTACACATGAAAATTATTAAAAGTCTTCTCCCCATTTCCTTTCTTTTATTTGGTATGATGACCGGTTTTGCCCAGGAAGTTGACCTAACCAAAGGCAATCTTTCTATTTTAAAAGGCGAAACTTCCATCAACTTTGAATTTACCTATGAAAAAATGTCTGTAGGCGATTTCAGCAAAGAAGCCGATTATATTAAAAAACGGATTGAGGAATTAAACACCAAAGAACCCGGAACCGGTGATAAATGGGTGGCCGAATGGGAGGACCAAAAAAAGAATTATTTTGGAGACAAGTTTATGCTTGGTTTTACAAAACAGAATAAGCTGACTTACAGTAAAGATGCTAAATACACCCTCGTTTTTAATACCAAGGCTTTAGAGCCAGGCTACCAGGTGGGCGTATCTAAAAGAAATGCCGGTGTAGATGGTACAGTTACACTTATAGAAACAGGAAAGCCTGAAAAAAAACTGGCTGTACTTTTTGTAGAACGGGCTCCTGAAACCAAATGGCGTGGCGCTGCATTTGATGCTAAATCCAGGATCGGTGATGCCTTTTATATGAATGGACAGAAAGTAGGAAAATTTATAGAAAAGAACAGCAAATAATTTTAATAACTCAAAACAAAAATCTATCGGATGAAATATTTAATTCTTGTTGTAGCAACTTTATTTACTACAGCTTCTATTGCACAAAGCAAAAAATTTACTTTTAAACTGGGCTCAGAATTTGAACTGCCCCGTAAATCGGAAGATCTGTCCTTTTTTGGAAATCAAAAAGATGGTATCGTAAATCTTTCACTGAAGAAAGATGAAATGATCATTGTTAAGTTCGACGGCAAGACACTGGAGCAGTCAGGCGAAAAAACAATAGAATTGCCAGATGTTACCAAAAATTTTAATAGTGAAATAATTACTGAATTTAAAAACGGCAACTACTTCTGGTTACACAGCGACTGGGATAAATCGTCTGAAACCGAAAGCCTGTATTATGATAAACTTGATGTAACCGGTGCAAAATTAACAGGCAATAATACCAAGATGTTTGAAACCACCCGCTTATCCGGAGACCTTGCCTCTACCGGTTTTTACCAGATGAAGGTGGCTAATAAATACCAGTTTAATTATGATGCAGAACGTAAAAAGCTGCTGGTGAATTACCGCCTGTGGCCTGAAGAGAAAAATGATAAAAAGAACTATGAC
>JANOUJ010000509.1:0-5387 GCA_031416815.1 Chitinophagaceae bacterium | reverse complement strand
CATTGTAAGCAACAATGGAACGAATGCTGGGATTCATTTCGCCAATTTCAGTACCATCAACCGTAGCCCGGATGCTGGTCACTTCCACCAAACCCAGTTGCGATGCGGTTAAAATAAGGCCGGGGTAAATATGTTTGCCCGTGCAATCAATAATTTTTGCCCCGGATGTAGATGCGGCCGCACCTACTTCCGTTATTTTTCCATTTTTAAAAATAACAGTGGCATTGTTAATTACCTGTCCATTGCCCACATGAATGGTTGCATTGGTTAATGCAATGGTTTCTTTTTGTGCCAACGCAGGCAGCATGGTTTCCTGTGCGGAAATATTTGCGCTGATAAACAGGCAGCTTATATAAAAAATTATTTTCTTCATGTTAGTTGTTTTTATTTAAAAACTGTCAGGTTGAGCTTGTCGAAACCGGTTGTTTCGGATTCATTTCGCCTTCGACATCCGCCATGGCGTAGGCAGCTTTTTTTATTTTAAGTTAGTATCATTATTTTCTACATCATCAGCATCAATACCCAACAAACCATGATTGTGATTGTGATCTCCGCAACTATTGATGATCTCGAACCTGGGCCTGGCGCCCCGGCCCCCCGCGGCACCAGCTGCACCAGGTGTTGCGGTTCTTTTTGCAGTTGCCAGTTTTTGTATAAGCCTCGCTTTTTCATTTTTATTCTGAATACGCATGGCTGCATCTTTATCCCGGTCGAAATATATAATACCGTCAACAATTGTTTTTTCTGCTTTGGCATAAATAGATAATGGATTATCACTCCAAACAACCAGGTCAGCATCTTTGCCTACTTTTATGCTACCGGTCTTGCCATCCACATGCAACATTTTTGCAGGATTGATGGTAACCATTTTCCATGCATCTTCTTCACTCATGCCATCATACTTAATGCTCTTGGCAGCTTCCTGGTTCAGGCGGCGGGCCATTTCAGGATCATCAGAATTGATGGCAACATTTAACCCCACCTTATGCATAATAGAAGCATTGTGCGGAATAGCATCCACAACTTCCATCTTATAGGTCCACCAGTCGCTGAAGGTTGAAACGTTTGCGCCATGCGCTTTCATTTTATCAGCAACTTTATACCCTTCTAAAATATGGGTGAATGTATTTACAGTAAATCCGAACTTGTCGCCAACTTTCATCATGCCGTTAATTTCGCTTTGTACATATGAATGGCAGGTGATGAATCTTTTCTTATTCATGATCTCCGAAAGTGCATCCAGTTCCAGGTCTTTGCGAACAGCAATGAACGTGGCACCTTTTTTCTTATTGTTTTCTTCAGCAGCTTTCCATGCAGTCTGATAATCAGATGCCCGCTGAAAGGCATCCATTAAAACCTGGTCAACGCCCATCCTGCTATCAGGAAAACGGGTATTCCCCTGCGTTGATGAACTTCTTTTTACATTTTCGCCAAGGGCGAATTTTATAAAGCCATCGGCACCGGCAAATTTCAGGTCCTGGTCATTAGCACCCCAGCGCAGTTTTATTAATTGTGTTTGTCCGCCAATGGTATTGGCAGAGCCATGAAGGATATGAGAGCTGGTAACACCACCACTAAGCTGGCGGTAAATATTCATATCATCGGGATTAATGTTATCGCCGATCCTTACTTCGGAGGTAACACTTTGGCCGCCTTCATTATAAGATGCGACAGCAATGTGAGAATGTTCATCAATAATACCGGCAGTAACATACTTACCGGTTCCATCAATAATTCTTGCGGTTGCGTCAGTTAAGTTTTTTCCGAACGCAGCAATTTTTCCGTCCTTCACAAGTACATCAGTGTTCTCAAGTTTACCTTCTTTTTCACCGGTCCAAACTGTAGCATTTTTAATTAAGATGTTTCCGGCTTTCGGCATTTCTTCCCAGCCATAACTTAAAAATGGATAGATCACTTTTCCTAACACCAATGGTGGTTTAGGCCTTACACTATCAGCTTTTATTTCAGGCTTCTTATCGAAAGTGGCGGTCCAGTTAAAAATATTTCCCTGTGCATCGCTGCCGCGGCCATTCCATACATTACCGGTTGCAACACCACTCAAAATGGTTTCTTTTGTATTGGGCCCACGGCCTTCGGTATAACTTAGTTTTACCAGTTTACCATCAAAACTGTATTTACCGGTAAGGGTATCTTTGCTGATGAAACTGGCTACACCGGCGTCTTTCAGCTCAAGCGAAAAAGCTTTGGGGCCGGCGATGGTATTTGCCATGAAATTATAAATTCCCTTTACATCGTACCAGTTCTCTTCTTTAACTGCATTTCTTAAACCCTGTGTCCAGTTTTGTAGCAACACAGTTTTTTCAGCAAACACAGGTCCGGATGTGATCAAAAAATTGGCGATCTTTCCAGCATCCAGACTCCCAATTTTATCATACATGCCCAGCATGGTTGCAGGGGCTTTGGTTAATGCTTCCAATGCTTTTTGCTCAGTTAAACCATATTCAATGGCTTTGCGCAAGTTGGCCATAAACTCAGATGCATTGGTAAGATCAGCAGCGGTCAGGCAAAAATTAATGCCTGCCTTTTCAAAAGCTGCAGGGTTGGATGGAGCCAGTTCCCAATGTTTAAGGTCATCTAAACCCACAAAGCGCAAGTCATTCGGGTCATCTGCATCCATAGCTGCGGGATAATTTAATGATAAGATAAAAGATGCTTTTGTTTCAGCCATTTCTTTTATTCTTTGATATTCATTTCCTCCACCTTTAATAATATACTGTACACCAAATTCATCCCCAATTTTATCTGCACGCAGGTCATTCCATTTATCATTGGCATCAAATATCTGCGGCAGCCCCTGGTTATCGTTCCAGCTTTTTAGAGAAAGGTTTACGCCTTCGGCAGCAGGATTGCTCTTATACCATTGTGCATCCAAATACGTTTGGCGCAGTAAAGTGATCATTCCCATCATAGAGCTGGGATAGGTTTGGGCAGATGTGCCACGGTTAAAAGAATAGTGTGCAGCAGCTTTGTCTTTTAACAAGACAAAATTATCGGGCTGATTGGCAAGGGTTACAAATGCACCCGTACCCCGTGCAATGCCATCTTTTTGATGCGTAAGTACCGAGCCAAAACCAATGTCACGCAAGGTTTTTGCTTTGGCATCATCGGTACTGAAAATTTTGTAAGCTTCTATCTCAGGTTTTATGGACTGGTTCCAGCCGTAAGCACCCTTGGTGTTTGAAGTGATCTGCTGTATGCGGAAAAATGCGGCTGCACTGGTAAGGTTTTGTTGTGTTGCATTAGCTGCCGCAATTCCATAATCACTATAGATATCAATAAAAGCCGGGTATATATATTTACCGCTGCAGTCAATAACCATCGCATCTTTTGGAATGGCAATGTTGTTTCCTACGGCAATAATTTTTCCCTGGCGAACAACCATCGTTGCATTCGGTAAAATGGTCTGTGCATCTTTTACAATGCTGGCATTGGTAAAGGCATAAGCGCCATCTTTAGGATCGCCTACATCATTTACCGGGAAAGTTACCTGGGCGTTGAGCAATTGGGTTGCGCCTGATAATAGAAGCAGCGCTGACAGCCATAATTTAGTTTTGTGCATGCAGTTATTTTTTCGTGTTTAATTCCGGCGATAAATATAACATAAGATTACCTGTTATAAGCTGGCTTGACGAATTAAGTTATCGATATTCAGTAATTTTACGGCAATTAAAGGTTGTGGCGATATAACCCTTCATTTTGAACGAAATTGGTGGAACGATTTTTGTAAATTTGCATACATGAAAAAGTTGCTTTGTTTAATTATTGTAATATCAACAGTTAATGTTCTTTTTGCACAAAATGCACCGGCCGATTCGGTTGCACCCGAAAAAGTGACTATTAATAAAGACTACCGTTTGGATCTTCTTGCAAAGGCCCAGGTTGATATTGCCAATACAAATACTAAAATGGCCGCAAGGTTTGGCAAGGGATACCGGTTATTTGTTTTAAAAAGCAACGACAGGGATTATGCCATGAAAGTGAGGGCGTACCTTTTACAGAATTTTCCGGAAGAAAAAGTGATCATGAGTTACCAGGCTCCATTTATTAAAATGAAGTTTGGCGATTTTCCGGAAAAGGAAGATGCAGAAAGAGCAAAAAAACAAATTGAAAGAGGTGGTGTGGTTAAAGGTGGAGTTTATTTGGTACCCGATACCATTGAATTAAAGCCTGACAAAGACGCAAAGGAAGAAACCAGATAATTACCTTTCTTACATAAGAGTTTCCGCACAGAAACTCTTTTTTATTTTGACAGTTTAAGGTTATTTTTAAGCATGATAAAAGATCAGATACAACGGCTGGCAAAAAAATATGCGGCGGAATTTAAAGAAATACGCCATCACCTGCATGCGAATCCCGAATTGAGTTACCAGGAATTTGAAACCTCCGCATTTGTTCAGCAAAAATTAACCGAATTTGGAATTCCGTTTGAAGTAAAAGCTACCACCGGTGTTATCGGTTTGATCAAAGGAAAAAATCCAGATAAAAAAATTACGGCCTTACGTGGCGATATGGATGCATTGCCCATACTGGAAGAAAATGATGTGCCTTACAGATCGAAAAATACGGGTGTAATGCATGCATGCGGACATGATGTGCATACAACCTGTTTGTTGGGCGCTGCAAAAATTTTAAATGAATTGAAAGAAGAGTGGGAGGGAACTGTGAAATTAATTTTTCAACCCGGCGAAGAAAAAAATCCTGGCGGGGCAAGTATTTTAATTAAAGAAGGTGTGCTGGAAAATCCAAAGCCCTCATCCATTTTTGCCTTGCATGTTCATCCGGGTGTTGAGGTTGGCCGCTTGAGTTTCCGGGGAGGTATGATCATGGCCAGCGCCGATGAAATTTATATAACCATTAAAGCAAAGGGCGGACATGCTGCTGCCCCGCAATATACAGCCGATACAATTTTAATAGCATCGCATTTGATTGTAAGCCTGCAGCAAATTGTAAGCAGAAATAACAGCCCTTTTAATCCTTCGGTTTTATCCATCACATCCTTCCAGGGTGGTCACACAACCAATGTAATACCAAGCGAAGTAAAACTGATGGGAACGTTCAGGGCCATGAATGAAGAGTGGCGATTTAAAGCACATGAACTGATAAAAAAGCAAACGATTGAACTGGTGGCAGCCATGGGTGCAGAAGCGGAAATAACCATTGATGTTGGGTATCCTTTTGTTTTGAATGATGAAGCTTTGAATGCATTTGCAAGGGAAAAAGGTGAGGCATATGTTGGCGCAGAAAATGTAGAGACAACTGAATTACGAATGGGAGCTGAAGATTTTGCTTATTACAGTCACCAGATACCGGGATGTTTTTTCAGGATTGGTGCAGGTAATACATCAAAAGGAATTACAAGCGGAGTG
>JANOUJ010000508.1:0-4840 GCA_031416815.1 Chitinophagaceae bacterium | reverse complement strand
GAAAGGATTGAACGAGGCAGATCTGAAAGCAAAGATTGCTGAAGACGAGTTGCGTATGAAGAAACTTTCATTTGCTCATGCAATTTCTCCACTGGAGAATCCGCAAAGTATCCGCTCTTTAAGAAGAGATATCGCCAGGTTAAAAACGGCATTAAAAAAAGTACAATCAGAAAAAGTTTAAAGTTTAGAGTTTGGGATTTAGAGTTGAAAAGCTGCTAACCTGAAACAAAAAATCGAAAACAAAAAACAATATAAAATGTCAGAAGCTACAACAACAGTAGAAAGAAATTTAAGAAAAACAAAACTTGGTGTGGTGTCCAGCAACAAAATGGATAAGACCATTACCGTAAGTGTAGAGCGTAAAGTAAAGCATCCGCTTTATGGTAAGTTCGTAAAAAAGTCTACCAAGTTCCATGCTCATGATGAAAAGAATGAGTGCAGCATTGGTGATACTGTAAAGATCATGGAAAGCCGTCCTTTAAGCAAAACAAAGCGTTGGAGACTGGTGGAAGTTGTAGAGAAAGTGAAATAAAAAATTTACGGTTTGTAGTTTGTGGTTTGTAGTTGATGAGACTTCTAACAACAAACGACAAACGACAAACAACAAACATTTATAAAGATGATACAGCAAGAAAGCAGATTAAATGTAGCAGATAACAGCGGTGCCAAGGAAGTACTTTGTATCCGTGTGCTGGGTAATAGCGGTCAGGACTATGCAAGGATCGGTGACAAGATTGTTGTTACAGTAAAAGATGCCATGCCTGCCGGTGGTGTTAAAAAGGGAACTGTGAGTAAGGCGGTTATTGTAAGAACAAAGAACAAATTACGTCGTAAGGATGGTTCTTACATCCGTTTTGATGACAATGCTGTTGTATTATTGAATGCATCAGACGAGCCAAGAGGTACACGTATTTTTGGGCCAGTGGCCCGTGAGTTAAGGGATAAAGGTTACATGAAGATCATTTCATTGGCACCGGAAGTATTATAAAAAGCGGCCCCCTCTAACTCCCCCAAGGGGGAGAACTGACCGAAGCGAATGGGGCCTTGATGATAATTGCAGTTGGATGATGTGTTAGTGCAAAATTTGAAATAAAAATAAATGTTCGGCCTCCCTCTCTATCGGAGAGGGAACGAGGGAGAGGCCGCTAAAAGCTAAATAAAATGAGTACAAGATTTAAACCAAAGTTTAACATTAAAAAGGGCGACACAGTTGTAGTGATCAGTGGCGAAGATAAAGATGTAAAGAAGCCCCGTAAAGTGTTGGAAATAATTTTAGAAAAAAGCAAAGTATTGGTTGAAGGCGTTAACATCGTAACCAAGCATACCAAGCCAACTTCACAAAACACCAAGGGTGGTATTGTGAAAATTGAAGCTCCGATCGCTATCAGTAATTTAATGCTTTGGGATGCTAAAGCCGGTGCGCCAACTAAAGTTAAACGCACCAGGGAAAATGGTAAACTAGTAAGAATCGCTAAAAAATCAGGGGAGGTAATCAAATAATGAGCACAACAACAAATAAACCCAGGTTAGCAGACAAGTACAAAAAAGATGTTGTACCTGCTTTAATGAAAAAATTCAGTTATAAAACTGTAATGCAGGCACCCCGTTTAACCAAGATCTGTTTGAATCGTGGCGTGAACGGAGCTGTAACAGATAAGAAACTGATAGACATTGCTATTGATGAGTTATCGAACATAACCGGTCAAAAAGCTGTGGCAACCAACTCTAAAAAAGATATTTCAAACTTTAAGCTGCGTAAGAATATGCCCATTGGTGCACGTGTTACACTGCGTGGAGTTAAGATGTATGAATTTTTAGACAGACTGGTTTCTGTGTCTTTACCACGTGTACGTGATTTCAAAGGTATTAACGACAAGTCGTTTGATGGCCGTGGAAACTATACACTGGGTGTTACAGAGCAGATCATTTTTCCGGAAATTGATATTGATAAAGTAAATAAAATTACCGGCCTGGATATCACTTTTGTAACAACAGCTAATACCAATGAAGAAGCTTTTGAATTGCTTAAAGAATTGGGGATGCCTTTTAAAAACGTAAAGAAATAATTATAAAAAATTATGGCAAAAAAATCAATTGAAGCCAGGCAGATCAAGCGTGAAGCAATGGTAGCCAAGTACGCTGAAAAAAGAGCAGCATTAAAGGCAGCCGGCGATTACGCAGGTTTGGATCTTTTACCCAAGAACGCTTCACCGGTTCGTTTAAAAAACCGTTGTCAGCTTACAGGCCGCCCACGTGGGTATATGAGACATTTTGGTTTGTCCCGGAATATGTTTCGTGATATGGCATTGCAGGGCAAAATACCAGGTATAACAAAAGCTAGCTGGTAAGAGGCCAAAGGCCGATACTGGATGCTGGGTACTAGATAAGAGTTCAATCCAGGATCAAGTATCAAGAATCAAGTATCCACAGGGATATCGCATTGTAAAAAAATATTTAATCAATTAATTGAAACAACAATGGTTACTGATCCAATCGCAGATTATTTAACAAGAATTCGTAACGCACAGATGGCGAATCATCGTATTGTAGAAATACCTGCAAGCAATTTGAAAAAGCGCATCACTGAGATTCTGTACGATAAAGGTTATATCCTGAAATATAAGTTTGAAGATGATAACAAACAGGGATTAATAAAGATCGCTTTAAAATATGATGCTAATACCAAATTGCCTGTGATACAGAGTTTGGAAAGAGTTAGCCGCCCGGGATTGCGTACTTATGCAAAACCAGATGAGTTTAAGCGTGTGAAGAACGGTTTAGGTGTTGCCATCGTTTCTACGTCAAAAGGTGTAATGACCGATAAAGAAGCAAAAGCACAGAATGTAGGCGGAGAAGTTCTTTGCAACATTTACTAAGAAAGTATTAAGTATGAAGTATTCAGTACAAAGACTGAATCAATCTAAATACTACATACTATATACTAAAAATGATTTGATAATTAATCCGCCAGCCGGCGGATGAACACGAATCGAATAACAAAATAAAAAATCGACAATGAGCAGAATAGGAAAAAAACCAATTGAAGTTCCCGCTGGCGTAACCATTACAGTTGATGCTGAAAATGTTGTTACCGTAAAAGGGCCAAAGGGCCAATTGAAGGAAACTTTAGACAGGGATATGAAGATCGAGATCAAAGACGGTACTGCAGAAGTACTCCGTCCAACAGATCAGATCCGTCATCGTGCCATGCACGGTTTATACCGATCGCTGGTAGGTAATATGGTTAAAGGTGTTACTGAAGGATATTCAAAAAAATTAGAACTGGTGGGTGTGGGTTATAAAGCATCTGCCCAGGGTAACCTGCTGGATATGGCTTTAGGATATTCTCATAATATCGTTTTTGAAATTCCTAAAGAATTAACAGTTACCACGTCTCAGGAAAAAGGACAGAACCCGATGATCAGTTTTGAGAGTATCGATAAACAATTGATCGGTCAGGTTTGTGCAAAGATCAGAAGCTTACGCAAGCCGGAACCATACAAGGGTAAGGGTGTTAAGTTTGCTGGCGAAGTATTGAGAAGGAAGGCAGGTAAATCAGCAGGTAAATAGAACGTTAATCCGTTAATTCGTTAATCCGTATAAACGTATTGCGAATGAGAACCACGGATTAACTAATTAACAAATTAACGGATTAACAAATAATTCCTGGCAGAATCAGGAAACTTAAAAATAAAGATCATGAATTCAAAAGGTAGCGCAAGAGTAAAAATCAAATACCGTATCCGTAAAAAGATAAGCGGTGCTGCAGCAAAGCCAAGGTTAAGTGTTTTCAGAAGCAACAGCGACATTTATGCTCAATTAATTGATGACAACAGTGGTGTAACATTAGCTGCTGCATCATCAAGGCAAAAAGATATCCAGGCACAGAAAGCACCAAAAATTGAAAAGAGTAAATTGGTAGGTGCGGCCATAGCTACAAAAGCAAAAGAATTGGGTATATCCACAGTTGTTTTCGACCGCGGTGGTTATATCTACCATGGCCGTGTGAAGGCAGTTGCTGAAGGTGCAAGAGAGGGTGGATTGGTTTTTTAATTATAAAATTTCAATAAGAAAAATAGATGTCAAACTTAATCGTAAATAAAGTAAAAGCCGGCGACCTGGAATTAAAAGATAAGGTAGTTGCCATTAACCGTGTAGTAAAAACAACAAAGGGTGGTCGTGCCTTTAGTTTTTCTGCATTAGTTGTTGTGGGTAACGAAGCCGGAGTGGTGGGCCATGGTTTGGGAAAAGCCAAGGAAGTGCAGGAAGCCATTACAAAAGGTATTGAAGATGCAAAAAAGAATTTAATAAAAGTTCCGATTATGCATGGTACTATACCCCACGAACAATTGAGTAAGGAAGGTGCAGCGAAAGTGTTTATTAAACCTGCCGCTCATGGTACCGGTGTAATTGCCGGAGGTAGCATGAGAGCAGTTTTAGAAGCAGCGGGTATTACCGACGTGTTAGCAAAGAATTTAGGTTCGGCTAATCCTACAAACGTGGTAAAAGCAACTTTTAAAGCATTGGCTACATTGCGTGAACCAATTGCAGTTGCAAAAACACGTGGCATTTCTTTAAAGAAAGTATTTAACGGATAAGATTGACATTAGTCATTGGTCAATAGTCATTAGCGAAGACTCCTTTGACTTATTGATCTCAATGACAAATGACTTAATGACAAATGACATTAATTATGAAAAAGATAAAAGTAACACAGGTTAAAAGTGTAATTGACCGCTCGGAGCGCCAAAAAAGAACAATGATAGCTTTGGGCCTTAGGAAAATGAATGCTTCTGTTGAAGTAGAGGCTACTCCACAAATATTAGGTATGGTTACCAAA
>JANOUJ010000507.1:0-1515 GCA_031416815.1 Chitinophagaceae bacterium | reverse complement strand
CATTCAGCGGACCCATACTCCAACCTTCTCCCATTACTTCCAACGTCACGCCTTGCCGGATATCGCTTTGCGAACGGCCATCCTGAATCAATGATTCGGTTGCCCAACTTAACATGTTGATGAACCCCGGAGCTACCGCATTTCCATTAGCATCAATCTCAATACCAGCAGATGCTTTGGAGAGGTCGCCGATAAAGGCAATCGTATCCTTTTTTATACCTATATCGGCTTTATAAGGTTCACCACCATTACCATCATAAATCATTCCATTGCGAATGATAGTATCATATTCCTGTTTTTTTGAATCGCAGGAAATAAATAGTGTTATACTAGTAATGAGAAGAAGAGCGGAACGCATAAACAGCATTTTTAGTTTAGTTATTAACGACGTATAATTTTCCCGGGATATTTTCCTGTTGTTTTTTTATTTTCAAAAACAAAAACTCCATTTACCAGTACTTTTTCAATTCCGGCTGATACTTTATGTGGCTCTGCAACGGTAGCCATATCTTTTACAGTACTTGGGTTAAAAATGACAAGGTCAGCCGCAAATCCGGAAGCAATCAGTCCCTTTTTTTTAAAGCCCATATGTTTTGCAGCAAGTAATGTCATTCTGTTGATAGCTTGTGTAAGCGACAAAGCTTTTTCTTCATTTACATATTTTCCTAATACCCTGGTAAAGGCGCCATAACCTCTTGGATGTGTTCCTCCCGAACTGCCATCGGAACAGATATTTGTATGTGGCCAGTTCATCAGTTTTTGTATATCCTCTTCTGCCATAGAAGTGGCCATGATATTTTCTTCACATTCTTTACCTGTTTTCTTTTCCCATGAGTCAATTCTTGCAATCAGTTCTACCAGCATTTGGGAAGCAGATTTGTTTTCAATAGCGGCTATTGCTGCCAACGTTTTTCCGGCATAGGCAGGCTGCACTTCATAGGAACCAAGGATAATATCTTCGGGTAAAGTGATTTCTTTTAAAATCAGGGCTGCTTCTTTTTCATCCGAAAAATTTCTATCAGGAAATAAAACTTTAATAGTGCTGTTCCAGAAAGCATACGGATAAATGTCGGCGGTAATATCCATCCCTTTTTTTCTTTCTTGCTCAAATAATGCAAGCAGGCTGTCTGCTTTGCCCCAGATATTGTGCATGGCCAGTTTTATATGACTTACCTGCACAGGAATTTTTGCTTCTTTACCAATCGTAATTATTTCATCAATCGCTTTCCAGTAATAGCGGTCTTCACTACGTATATGGCTGATATAACGACCACCAAACGGGGCAACTTCTTTTGCCAGTTGCAATACTTCATCATTCGTTGAATAAATGCCCGGATCATATTCAAGCCCTGTAGATAAACCAATTGCACCAGCCTCCATATCTTGTTTCAAAAGGATTTTCATTTTTTCTATTTCATCCTGTGTTGCTTTTCTTTTAAAATTTTTGCCAAGTATTGAATCACGGATAGTGTTATGTCCACTGTAAGAAGCAATATTGATTGCAACGGCAGTATC
>JANOUJ010000506.1:0-1520 GCA_031416815.1 Chitinophagaceae bacterium | reverse complement strand
GCATAGTTGTTAAATAGAATTTCTTCAATTCATACAACAACTAAAAACCGGTGCCACGTATAATTTTTGGTTTGTTATTACCACTATAATATGAAATCCACAATTTGCCTGTTAATGTGGATTAAAAAATATGAACTTATTAATACCTAAAAATTATGTTTAGGTTAATTTAAACAATATTAGAAACGATTAACCTCTATTTTTGAACGCTTTCTACGTAATCATAAATAATGTCCATTCCTAAAGGAAAACTCATAGCAATCGGCGGTGCCGAAGATAAAGGCACCGAATTAGAAGCTGGAAAAGTTATCCGCAATAATCTTAATTTTTTTGAGCTCGGTATTCTACGCAGAATAGTGGAAGAAGCCGGTGGCCCATCAACACGCATCGAAGTTATTACAACAGCTTCCCGTATTCCATTTGAAGTAGGAAACAATTATATGAATGCCTTTGGCAAAATAGGTTGTACCAACATTGGCATTATCCATATCCGAAACAGGGAAGATGCACAGAAGGAGGAATTTATAGAGCGTATTAAAGCAAGCAATGCCGTAATGTTTTCCGGAGGCAATCAATTAAGGTTATCAGCCACTTTCGGTGGAACTAAACTCTTACGCTTAATAGATCATAAGTATCAAACTGAAAATTTTGTAATAGCCGGAACTTCTGCAGGTGCAATGGCTATGAGCAACACGATGATTTATGAAGGTGATGCATCCCGTGCTCATCTTAAAGGTGAAGTAAAAATTACGACGGGTCTCGGTTTTATGGACGATGTTATTTTCGACTCGCACTTTGAAAAACGTGGTCGTTTTGGTCGTTTATCACAAGCAGTAGCTTCTAACCCTTCAGCAATAGGTATCGGCCTTGGCGAAGACACCGGGATGCTAATAATTGAAGGAGATAAAATGGAAGCAATAGGAAGTGGTCTTGTAATCATTATTGACGGCCACGATATTATGCACAGCAACATTGCCGACATACCTGAAGGCAACCCGATGAGTATAGAAAACATCCGCGTTCACCTCTGCGCAAAAGGCAACGGTTATATTTTAAGCGAAAGAAAGTTTGTTGAGCATATGGCTACGCATACAACTCCTGTGATGGATAGTTGGGAGTAAAGACAGTATAGCTGAATACACTACATTTATCGGATGAATAGAAGAAATTTCATCCAACAATCTTCTCTTGCATCTGCAGGCATTTTATTCTCAAAATATTCATCTGCAACAGGAAATGAGATGTTCCCAATTGTTCGTGTTGCAGAATCGCAACGCAACTTTAAAAGCAAAGCTGTTGAGGCAATAATCATTGAAGTCAAAAAAAACATCAGCAATAAAGAAATTGCCTGGATGTTTGAAAACTGTTTCCCCAACACTTTAGATACAACAGTTGATTTTGAAATTATAAATGGCAAGCCGGATACTTACGTGATTACGGGTGATATTGATGCAATGTGGCTTAGAGACAGCACTGCACAAGTGTGGCCATATCTTCCTCTATGCAAACAAGACAAAGCT
>JANOUJ010000505.1:0-3169 GCA_031416815.1 Chitinophagaceae bacterium | reverse complement strand
CATTTGGTAGAGCACGACCTTGCCAAGGTCGGGGTGGCCGGTTCGAGCCCGGTCTTCCGCTCATAAAAAAATCCCGACTAGTCGGGATTTTTTTTCACTACCATACACTCGGGTGGTGGAACTGGTAGACACGTCCCGATGTAATATCGGGATTCGCAGTAATGCGGGTGTTTTTAAAAAGATCTTTAATGTTTTATTATTTATGTGTTTTACTCGGGTGGTGGAACTGGTAGACACGCCCCGATGTAATATCGGGATTCGCAATAATGCGAGTGTTTTTAAAAAGATCTTTAATGTTTTTATTATTTATGTGTTTTACTCGGGTGGTGGAACTGGTAGACACGCAGGACTTAAAATCCTGTTCGCAGTAATGCGAGTGACGGTTCAATTCCGTTCCCGAGTACTTGTTAAAAAGCTGAAATTTTATTTTCAGCTTTTTGTATTTTAGAACTATCATGTTTTATACCTACATCCTTTATTCAACCAAATATAATCGATTTTATATAGGCATTGTGAAGATATTGCTGCCAGGTTATTACGTCACAATAGCAGAGGAGTAACTTCAACCAAACCTTATATACCCTGGAAACTTGTCTATTACGAGCAATATGCTTCGAGAACAGAAGCATCAAGACGTGAGCTTGAAATCAAAAAGAAAAAAAGCAGAAAGTATATTGAGGTTTTAGTGAAAGGTGGTGGAACTGGTAAACACGTCCCGATGTAATATCGGGATTCCAGCAATGACAGTGTCCCGGCATTACGCCGGGATCCCGAGTACAAAAAAGCGACAAGAAATTGTCGCTTTTTTATTTCATTATTTTTTTAAAGTCTATTTATACTTATACTCCACCGATCCCATGATCCTCCCTTCCTTAGAATAGCAACGCTCATTTATACGCAAGCCATCTTCATAAACATAACGCCAGGTAAAATAGTAAGCTCCCTCTTTTTCTGAAGTAACCATTTTAGCCAACTGTCCTGCCGGATCGTATTCAAATGAATATTCTGTAAAAAGATTTTTCTGGTAACTATAGCGGTGTACGATGTCGGTCAGGCGGTTTTTTGTATCGTAGTAATAATAATAAACTTCAGCAGTTCTTGCATTCTTTTCAATAATGATATTACCACTTTCATCAGCCTCAAAAATAAATACTGTCGTATCGCGGTTATTTTTTACAAGCATCATCTGTTCTAAAACACCGGCTGCGTTATAATTGTACAAATGCTTTTCAAGCACAACTCCGGCATCATCGTCGGTTGCAAAACGTTTTAAAGAACTGATTGATATCAGCCTGCCTGCCCCATCATAAGTATAATCAATGGTGGTGGCCCCGGCTTCTGATGAATCAATTGTTCTCTGCAACAAACCTGCTTTGGTAAAATAAGAGATGAATGTGTTGGGATACGATTCATTTGTTTCGGTATAAATTTCTACCTCGGTAAAATTCCTGTTTATTTTTTTCTGGCAGGTAAAACCTTCGGTTTCTTCACCCGTAGCTTCAATCGAAGTAACTTTAACGCCGTTTATCTTTTTCTCCTTTAATGTTGCCAGTTCTGCAAGCACCTGCTTATTATTAATGATATCATTGTAATAATACTGAGCCCAAAGATTTGACGAAGCCGTAAGTATGAATAATAAGATGATGGTGTGTTTGATCATTTGCTGTTTTTTCAATTTCAAAGGTAAGCTGCCTTTTATTAACCTAAATTATACCAATAACGAATAAGCCCGTAAACTTTATTATTTTTAACAAAATTAAAGTAAATGAGCGGTCTTAAAGAAAGAATGCAGAAGAACTGCCTTAACTGCCGTATTGTTGTAAAGGGCAGGTTCTGTCATCGTTGCGGCCAGGAAAACATTGAACCCAAAGAATCTGTTTGGGATCTTATTGCTCATTTTTTTAAAGGTATAACGCACTTCGACGGTAAGTTTTTCAGTACGGTTAAATACCTTTTTAAAAAACCCGGCTTTCTTTCAAAAGAGTATATGGTTGGCAGGCGTGCCAGTTATGTAAATCCCATAAGGCTTTACATATTTACATCGGCTTTTTTCTTTTTGATTTTTTTTTCATTCATGAAAGTGGATAAAAAAGGGCTGCTAGACGAAGTAAAGATGAACGGTAAAACATTTACCCAGATTGAAGCGATGGATTCACTTACTTTTGATGCTTTTACGTATTACCATCCTGCTTTTATTCTTAATTTTTATTTTTTACTCGCTTAATAAATTATAAAACCTATGCCTTCAGAAAACGGTACTGCCTTTAACCGGCTGGTAAACATCATGGATGAACTCCGTGAAAAATGCCCATGGGATAAAAAACAAACCATCCAATCACTTCGGCAATTAACTATTGAGGAAACTTACGAACTGGCCGATTCTATTACCGATAACGACTGGAAAGGGATTAAAGAGGAGCTGGGCGATATTATGCTTCACCTTTTATTTTATGCAAAAATAGGAGCAGAGCAAAAACAGTTTACACTGGAGGAAGTTATCAACGGCGTTTGCGAAAAACTCATCAGCAGGCATCCACACATTTATCCTTCCACAGGCTCAGGACTTACACATGTTAATGACGAAGAAGATGTTAAAAAGAATTGGGAAAAGCTGAAGCTTAAAGAAGGTAAAACCTCTGTCTTAAGTGGTGTACCCAAATCTTTACCATCGATGGTAAAAGCCATGCGCCTGCAGGAAAAAGCCAGGCAGGTAGGCTTTGAATGGGATAACAGGGAACAGGTTTGGGAAAAAGTGGAAGAAGAGAAACGTGAATTGTTTGAGGCTATTGAATTAGGCGACAAAGACAAAATAGAAGATGAATTGGGCGATGTTTTTTTCTCTTTGGTAAATTTTGCAAGGTTTTTGCAGGTAGATGCTGAAAATGCGCTGGAACGCACCAATAAAAAATTCATCAGCAGGTTTACACGCATGGAAACAGAGGCCTCAAAAGATGGCAAATTTCTGCATGACATGACGCTGGAAGAAATGGATAGCATCTGGAACAGCATAAAAAAAACTTAAACACTTTAAAAGTAATTGCAAAAGAGCCCTACCTACAAGTCGCTTTTATTTAAAAACACTTTACTGTTGATATTGACCGCCGGCCTCGGTATGGTCGCAATTGTTGCAGATAACTTTGGGTGGGGTAATTGTTAGCCGTCCGATTTT
>JANOUJ010000504.1:0-3856 GCA_031416815.1 Chitinophagaceae bacterium | reverse complement strand
GAATTTTTTAATAAAAGAAATGAATAAGCCAGCCTTAAAAGAAATTTTTGAGGAGCTTGAATTTAAAACCCTCGGCAAAAGAATTTTGGGCGATGATATTGATGGCGCAGCAGAATCATGGAATGGTAGCGAAGAAGCAAAACCCAAAAAGGCGGCTACTGTTCAAATGGACTTGTTTGGAAATATTATTGAGCAACCTGAAGCTGTCGAAATAAAGATTAAAACCGATGATGAAATAAGTGCTGCTGATAAAAACATCAACAACACGCCGCATGATTATTCCCTGGTGCAAACCGATGCTGAAATAAATGATCTCGTAAATTATTTATCAGGCTTTGATGAAATTTGCTTTGATACCGAAACAACGGGCATCGATGCCAATGAAGCTGAAATAGTGGGGATGAGTTTCTCTGTTAAAGCCGGCGAGGGCTTTTATGTTTTCTGTCCGGTAGATCATGAAGAAACATCCAGAAGATTAAGATTTTTTAAACCGCTATTTAATGATGTATCTAAAACCTGGGTTGGCCACAACATAAAATACGACATGCTGATATTAAAATGGCAGGGGATTGAAATTGCCGGAAATACATTTGATAGCATGCTTGCCCATTATGTAATTGAGCCCGATGGCAAAAACGGTATGGATGCTTTGAGTGAAAAATTTTTGGGCTACGAGCCGGTTCACATCGAAGAGTTGATCGGCAAAAAAGGAAAAGGGCAGGGAAACATGAGGGATGTAGAACCAGAAAAAATAAAGGAATACGCCGCTGAAGATGCCGACATCACTTTACAATTAAAAACAGTTCTTTTACCACACCTGAAAGAAAAAGAAGTTGAGAAAATTTTTTACGAAGTAGAAAATCCATTGGTAAAAGTGCTTACAGCCATGGAGTTTGAAGGGATAAGGATTGATGAAAGTTTTTTAAATGAATATTCAAAAGAGCTGGAGAAAGAGGCTAAGGCTGCAGAAGAATCTGTTTACGCTCAAGCCGGTGTTCGTTTTAATTTAGCATCACCAAAACAACTGGGCGAAGTATTGTTTGATAAAATGCAGATAGATCCCAAAGCAAAAAAAACTAAGACGGGCCAGTATGCAACAGGTGAAGATGTTTTATTAAAACTGGCAGCCAACAACAAAATTGTAGATGATATTTTAGTCTTTCGGGAGTTTACCAAACTAAAATCAACTTATGTAGATGCGTTGCCACTGATGATCAACAAAAAGACCGGGCGTGTACATACATCCTATGCGCAGGCGGTTGCCGTTACCGGTCGTTTAAGCAGTAATAATCCTAACCTGCAAAATATTCCCATACGCACCGAAAGGGGAAGAGAGATACGTAAAGCTTTCATTCCACGTGATGGGGACCATGTTTTAATGTCGGCCGATTACTCACAAATTGAATTACGCATTGTGGCCGACATCAGCGGAGATGTAAATATGTGTGCCGCTTTTAAGACCGGTAAAGATATTCATAACGCTACCGCAGCAAAGGTTTTCAATGTAGAAGAAAAAGATGTGACCAAAGAAATGCGTTACAAAGCAAAGAGTGTAAACTTTGGAATCATTTATGGACAGGGTGCATTTGGGTTGGCAGAAAATCTTGGCATCAGCCGTTCCGAAGCAAAAGAAATCATCGACAACTACAAAAAGCAGTTCCCCAACATTCAAAAATATATGGATGATACCATTCATTTTGCGCAGGAGCATGGTTATGTACAAACACTCATGGGCCGCAAGCGCTGGCTTAAAGATATCAACAGTGCCAACTTTACGGTTCGTGCTTTTGCCGAACGCAACGCCATTAACTCGCCCATACAAGGCAGTGCTGCAGATATGATAAAACTGGCTATGATAAAGATTCATGCAGAATTCAGCAAGCATAATTTTAAAAGTAAAATGCTTTTGCATGTACATGATGAATTGGTATTTGATGCATACAAAAATGAAATTGAAATTATTAAACCCATTATTTTTAATTGTATGCAAACTGCTTTGGCATTACCGAATGATGTGCCTACAGATGCAGAACTGGGTATGGGAGATAGCTGGCTGGAGGCGCATTAAAAATATTCTATGAACCAAACAATAATTTATTGTTACGACGCTTATTGCGGCTGGTGCTATGGCTTTAGCCCGGTAATTAAACAGATAGCGATAGCATACAAAGACAAACTGGATATTGAAGTTCTCAGCGGCGGCATGATGATCGGTGAAGGTGTAATACCGATTGAAAAAATTGCGCCCTATATTCAAACCGGGTATAAAAGGGTTGAAGAAATGAGCGGCGTAAAATTTGGCGAGGATTTTTTATGGCATATCAACAACCCCGATAAAAGCGACTGGGTGCTGAACTCCGAAAAATCCGCCATTGCCTTGTGCATTGTAAAAGAATATTATCCCGACCGGCAACTGGAATTTGCCACCGACCTGCAATTTGCTTTAAATTATGAGGGTCGGGACCTGGATGATGACGAAGCCTATCGCCACTTGCTTGACAAATACAACATACAACCTGAAGCCTTTTACAGCAAGCTGAACGATCCGGATTATAAAGAAATGGCCCATTACGAATTTGCCCTGGTGAAACAGTTGCAGGTTAATGGATACCCAACCGTGTTCATTCAAACAGGCGAAACAAAATTTATGATGGTGGCCAGGGGTTATACTCATTATGAAGACGTAAAACTTCGCATTGACAATGTACTTAAAGAAGCTGCAAAATAGCCATGCGCAAATTTAAAAAGTTGTCACGTTGAGCCTGTCTTTGTCGGCAGACAGGCTCAGACTGACAGTAAGATTGATAAAAATCAATTCAAACTTTTGCCCCCATTGCAGGACTACCGTTCATACATTCCACTTGCATAAATAAAAGTCAAATTGTATTTTGTTGAAAAAATAATTAAACATGAAACATTTTACTTTAACGATTTGTGCTGCATCGTTGATGCTTTTTTCCTGCAATAATAGTGGCGAAAAAACAGATGCTAAAACAGATTCTACCAACTCAACAGAACAACCCGTTGCCAAAGATGCTGCCCCTGCTACACCTCCCGATACCGCAGCCATAAACAAAGCCTGGATGGAATTTTCCACACCCGGTGCCATGCACCAATGGATGGAAAAAACAAACGGCACCTGGGAAGGCGATGTCAGCAGTTGGATGGCACCTGATGCCCCTCCTTCAACTTCAAAATCAGTTAACGTTCAAAGTTCAATTTTGGGAGGCAGGTATGTTACTGGTAAATTTAGTGGCAGCATGATGGGGCAGCCCTTTAATGGCATGAGCCTGATGGGTTACGACAATGCAAAAAAAGTTTTTACAAGTACCTGGGTTGATGATTTGGGCACCGGAATTGTACACATGACCGGCACGTATGCCGAAGCCACAAAAACACTTTCATTGAAAGGGCATCAAACCGATTTTATGACCGGTAAAGACAGCGATATACGGGAAGAAATGGTAATGATTGATGACAACACTTACAAAATGACCATGTATGGTACCGGTTTTGATGGAAAGGAAATGAAATTTATGGAGGGAACGTTTAAGAAGAAAAAATAAACGTTACAGCTGTAATAAAAAAGTCCGGCGATTCCGGACTTTTTTATGAAGATATTTTCTTTTACCGCTTTAGATTTTTTTCATACATCTCAATCCATTTTTCCACCGTTATTTTTGTGCAGAGTTCACCCAGCAGGTCATAGGGAATGTTTTCCGGCTTTTTAAAACGCATACAACTTTTACCCATATCCAGTTTTCCCAAACCAGTCTTTGCATACTCATCAGTAAACCATTTCAGCAGTTTGGGGTCCACATAAATACCCATGTGATAAAAGTTTATGCTGTTCTTT
>JANOUJ010000503.1:0-6567 GCA_031416815.1 Chitinophagaceae bacterium | reverse complement strand
TACACCGCAAACCCGACCTGTGCATCAGTGGTATCAATCACGGGGCAAACCATTCCATCAATGTAATTTACAGCGGTACCATGAGTGCGGCCATGGAAGCATCGATAGAAAGTATTCCCAGTATTGGTTTTTCATTGCTTGATTACCGGTTTGATGCTGATTTTTCGGCCGCTACTTTTTACGCCAATAAGATCATTAAAACCGTCTTGGCAAATAAATTAGATAAACACCTGTTGCTGAATGTGAATATCCCATCAGTACCCAAAAAAGAAATCAAGGGCATTAAGATCTGCAAACAGGCTTATGCAAAATATAAAGAGGAGTTTGATGAACGCATTGACCCTCATGGAAAAAAATATTACTGGCTAACCGGCGAGTTCATCAACTTTGACAAGGATGAAGATACCGATGTATGGGCTTTACAAAACAATTTCATAAGTGTAGTACCGGTTCAGTTTGACCTTACAAATTATACATTGAAAAAATTATTGGAAAAGAAGAAACTATTCAAATGATATTTAAGAAAGACAATTTTATTTTTGGTGCCATCCTGGGTTTTTTCGGGCCAATTTTGGGAATCATTATTTTTAAAATGACAAAATTCCGGTCGTACACTTTCAGCGATACTTTAGATTTCATGCTCTTTCAGGAAACAGGACATCGGACCCTAAGTGTTGCATTAAGTTTATCATTGCTGGTGAATGCAGTTCTATTCACCATTTATATAAACAGCCGGAAGGATAAAACTGCCAAAGGCATTTTTGCACTTACCTGTGCGTATGGGTTTTTGGTGTTGTGTATTAAAACTTTTAGTTGATTAAATAAATGTTTCACTTTCCCGTCATTTAAGACCATAATAAAAGACAATATTTAGGCCTGCATTCCATAAATTTTCTGTTACGGGAGCATCTTTTGTCTTTATTAATCCATATCTAAATGTTGGCTCTGTCAACAGATGCATCCTATCATTTAGTTTATATTGGATACCAAGACTTATCAACGGAGAAATGTCAACAGATTTGAAACCATCTTTTGAAGATTGAGATCTTTTTTCTGTTTTACCATCAGCATATTCATACGTAATAACCTGCCTAAAATTCACCAGAAAATTTGTGATAAAACCGACGCCAGAAACAACCCGGACTTTACTTTTCCCAAATGAAAACTTTGCTTTTATTGTGATACCGATATATTGATAAGCATAAACAGTTTTTGAATTTATTGGCAAACTTGAATTTGGTGGAAAATACACTAAGTTCCTAATTATATTTTTATACCCTTTGTTTGAAAATTGAATTCCTGTTTCGAACCCTACACGTTTTGAAAAATTAAAGCAAGCATTTAATCCTGTCGTATAACCAAACTTAGCAATCTCAATATCGTTTCTGGTTTTAATTACCAGGTCAGTCGATGAACTGCCGTCGCCATTTTTAAGCACACGGTAAGCATAGTCCGGAGAAAAGTTGAACCCAATCAAAATTTTCTGAAAAGGTTTTGTGTCTTGTCCCAGTACTGTTAGTGATAAAAAAGTGATGGTTAAAATTAATACTTGTTTCATAGCATTTAATTTGAAATACGGAAGTTAGTTTAGTGAAAGCCTGTATATTTCTTTATTGTCGCAATCCCCTATTCGATACAAAAGATCTTTTCGTTGCACTGATCAAACCCCTATCCAGAAAATTCTTTACCACTTTTGCTCTTATATCAGAATGCGTCATCGGGCTTTTTCCAAAACCCTTTCTTATCGCCAGGTACTTATTAATAACTTTTAATTCATCGGCATCTGTACCGTTTGCCAGTTGGTGTGCAGTAATACCGCTTTGTTTTAAAGCCGCAGCCACTACGGCTTTTACATGCCCCGGCCTGTTAACATGCTGATCTATTAACAGCGATGCGGCATATTCTGAGCCAAGCATATCGTTAATGGAAAGTCCTGCAAAATCTACATCTTTTACAAAATAAAAGCGGTTGAACCGGTTGATGGCATGCAATACCTGCACAGCACAAATGGCAGGGTCTTTACCCGCCAATGCAAAACGCAGCGACCAATTATTATTTCGGAAGGCTTTCTTTCTTGCATCTGTATTCTGTGCCACGTTGTTCAAAGTTATAAAACCGGTTATATTGCCTGTTGATGGCGCAATATCAATCCCAAAATCGCCAAAAAAATTTTTGAAGGCAGCAGGTTGCTTCTCTTTAATCAGTTTTAATAAAGCAGGCAGTTCACCAGCTTCGCCGAGCGGCCCCAAAGTCCACTGAAACATGCCCCAACTCAGGTAGCAGTTGTCCCATGTATTAATGGAATCGAGGTTTCCTTCGTTTTGAGAAGTGGCCATCAACGTATTAATTTCCGAACTGCTTAAATTAAGCCCCGAGAGCAATGCTGTATTATTTTGAATAAATTTTTCGGTATTAAAGTCTCCAATTCTGGAAATTCCAAGTTTGAATAATCTGCCTAGTTTGATCTTATCAGTGGTATTTTTAAAACGATAAAAAACCAGGTTGCCCAATGTTGTAATTTCTGCATCTCCTGTAAGGTGTTTTGCAACCGGTGCAGGAGTTGCAGGAGTTGGCGACAAAGCTATTCCGGTAGTGATGGGTTTAGGGATCAGCCTCAGCATCTGACCTACTCTTATTTTTGATGGATCAGCAATACCATTGAGATCGGCCAGTTCCCGCCACTTATTGGCATTGCCGGCGATCTTCATCGCAATTTTTGCCAGACTATCGCCTGGTTTTACAGTGTAGGTTTCCATTTGATCATTTTTAATGTATAAGGTAAAATACTAATTCTTTGTAGTATTCCAAAGCTTTATCAAAAAACATTTTGCTCATAGGAATGACTGATTTTTCAGGCTGCTCATTTGCCGGTTCGGTTTTAGGGCATACCTTTATCTGGCTATCATATTAAAATATGAACTATGGCCACTGCAAAAAAAGCTAATGAAATATTATATAATATCCGGTGAGGCCAGTGGCGACCTGCACGGAAGCAATCTCATTAAAGAACTGAAGAAGAAAGACCCCAACGCAAACATCCGTTGCTGGGGCGGCGATAAGATGGAAGTAGCCGGAGCCACGCTGGTGAAGCATTACAAAGAACTGGCTTTTATGGGTTTTTTAGAAGTGATCAAAAACCTCGGTACCATTTTAAAGAATATAAAATTCTGCAAAGAAGATATACTGCAATACAAGCCAACCGCCATCATACTAATAGATTACCCTGGCTTTAATTTACGCATTGCCAAATGGGCAAAAGAGCAAGGTATAAAAGTGATCTATTACATTTCGCCGCAGGTGTGGGCCTGGAAAGAGAGCCGGGTTAAGCTGATAAAACATTGTGTAGATAAAATGCTCGTCATCCTACCCTTTGAAAAAGAGTTTTATAAAAAATGGAATTACGAAGTGGAGTATGTGGGGCATCCGTTGGTGGAGGTTGTTGATGAATTTCTAGCATCCCGTATCAAGAATCCTGTAGCCAGTATCAGGATTCAACAATCCGGTATCAAGTATCAAGAATCAAGTATCCAGGATCAAGCATCAAAAAATATTATAGCCCTCCTCCCCGGCAGCCGGCAACAGGAGATATTGAAAAAACTTCCCATCATGCTGGAAGTGGCCAAACATTTTCCGGATTATCAATTTGTGGTTGCCAAAGCACCCGGACTTGATGAAAGTTTTTATGCTACGCTTTTAGCGCCTTATAAAAATGTTTCTTCAGTAGTTAATAAAACATACGAACTGTTGGTGAAATCAAAAGCAGCATTGGTAACCAGCGGTACAGCCACACTGGAAACCGCTTTGTTTGCAGTACCCGAAGTGATCTGCTACAGAGGCAGCGCCTTCTCTTACCAGATCGCCAAACGACTGATAAAAATAAAATTCATTGGCCTGGTAAACCTCATTATGGATAAAGAAGTGGTGAAAGAATTGATACAGGATAAATTAACGGTTGAGAACCTGAAACGGGAATTGGAACTACTATTAACCGACAAATCAAAACAACAACAAATTAAAACGGATTACGCAGCGCTAAAAAATCTGCTTAGTAAAGGTGGTCATGCTTCGGCCAATGCAGCTGCAAGTATTTATGCTTATCTCTATAAATTACCTCAATAATTTAATGGCTAGTATGACCATGGCCAGCAAGGCCAACCAAATGGACAACCTGTTGATAAAGTGCATCTTTTTTACAAATGAAGAATTTGGCTGGTTAGGGTCTTTTTTCTTAAGGTATAAATATTCGGCTATTTGATTGAGTACACTCATGCTCTTAAATTATGCTGTAAAATTAATGCATAAACCATTAATGAAAATATTTGTTAAACAAACAGTGCTATAAAAACTAAAAAGCTTCAAAATGCGTAATTTACACAAACAAACCAGTATGAAATACATAGGTACATTCACCATTTTAATGAGCTTATTCTTTACTGCATCGGCGCAAACAAAAAAGTATGCGGTTTCTAAAACCGATGCTGAATGGCGAAAGCAATTAACGGCGATTCAATTTCAGGTAACCCGCCAAAAAGGAACGGAACGGGCTTTTACCGGTGCGTATTGGGATAGTCACGAAAAAGGAATTTATAAATGCGTTTGCTGCAGCCAGGAACTTTTCAGCTCTGCAACAAAATTTGAAAGCGGCACCGGATGGCCCAGCTTTTGGCAGGCCAGTAAAAAAGCAAATGTGGAAGAAATTACAGATAAAAGCTATGGCATGGAAAGGACCGAAGTTAACTGCAGCCGCTGCGGTGCTCATTTGGGCCATGTATTTGATGACGGGCCAAAACCAACAGGCCTCAGGTATTGTATGAACTCAGCTTCCCTTATTTTTGAAAAAAAATAAACACGTGAATGATTCAAACTCCTGCGATTCAACTTTATTGCTATTAAGAGGCTTTGATATTTTTCAGCACATTACTGAAGAAGAATATGAAGAACTTGCCCTGGTGCATAATTATGTAGAAGCATCTAATGGAGAATACATTTACTTTCCACACCACAACCGCAACAAACTTTATTTTGCCAAAGATGGTTTTATAAAACTGGGATATATTGACGAAGCTGGTAATGAAGTGATAAAAGAGATAATCCAGAAAGGCGAAGTTTTCGGGCAGCTTACGCTAGAAAAGAACAACGACCAGGATGAATTTGCCCAGGCTTATAAAAGTGATGTGAGCCTTTGTGCCTTTACGATGGAAGATTTTGTACGCATTCTGCAACGCAAGCCCGAAATGGCCATAGCCTTTAGTTTTCACCTGGGCAATAAATTACGTAAAGTGGAAAACCGCCTATTAAATATTTTAAACAAACATGTAAAAAGCAGACTGGCTCAATTGCTCCTGCAGCTGGCAAAAGATAAAAACGCAGTAGTCAATAATACTGCCGTTATCGATAAATTTTTAACGCATGAAGATATTGCCAAACTCATCGGCTCAACCAGACAAACTGTAACAACCACATTAAATCAGTTTGAAAAAGAAAATATCATCAGCATAACAAAAAAAGAAATTTTGCTTAATGATGTTGCTGCTTTGAAGAAGATAGTAGAAAGCTAAGTTTTGTCTCGCCCTTAAAAAGATGTCAGCCTGAGCTTGTCGAAGGCGGTATCATTCTAATAATCCGGGTTCGACAAGCCTGTCTGCCGACTAAGGCAGGCTCACCCGGACAATCTTCTTAATTAATTACTGAACTTAATGTAAGCAAATGGGTTTTTATCAACTCAAAATGCTCCCACGGTATAAAATGATTTGCCCCCGGAATGATGAGCACTTTCACGTTTGTATTATTGGCCAGCTTCTTTTTACCATACTCAACATTTTTTACGGTAACAAATTTATCTTTATCGCCGTGTATAAATGTTACCGGGATCTTTATGACCGCGTAACCGGTATCAAGGCTGTATAGATCTTTCTTAAAATATACGATCTCATCATTAGATGGCTTGAAAGCACCCGGCATCAATATTTGCAGCGGTGTATGCAAAAATAAATACCGCCAATATTCCTTTGGTTCATCTTGTGGAGAAATAGAGCCAGCCAAAATGGTTAGCGAATTTATTTCAGTTGGGTACTTTTGTGCCAGTTTTGCAATAATGGGGCCTCCTATGCTGTGCCCGATCAGGTGTACGCGTTTGTTATTATTTTCCTTTTCAATTATTGTATTGATCATAAGCACCTGCTCCTCCAAATGGTAAGCCGTTCCAAAATCGCTGTAACCGAAGCCGGGCCTGTCAACCGAAATGATCCTGAAATTCCGGAGCAGGGTCGTATCCATCATGTAGTTACTGAAAGCATCCCAGCTGCCCGGTGAACCATGCACAAAAAATAAAGTGGGTAAAGTATCGGCCCCCGATTTTACATAATGCAACCCGGTGCTATTAATACCGGTATAATGAAAGCTAACCTGCAATCCCTTTTGAGCAAATGCTGCTTTTGCCTTGCTGTCGCTGATCCTGAACTTCAAACAACTTTGTGCAAATACGACCCAGCATCCTAAAAAAATAAGAAATCCCACTTTAAATTTCTTTTTTGTTTTATTACTCATGCGCTTAAAATTGGTCCAGTG
>JANOUJ010000502.1:0-10718 GCA_031416815.1 Chitinophagaceae bacterium | reverse complement strand
AACGGCTATTTTACTTTCATGATATCCCAGCTTCTGGTAATGGTGATGCAGCGGGCTCATTAAAAAAACACGCCGCCCCTCGCCATACTTTCGTTTGGTGTATTTAAGTACCCGACCTGTATCATTACACTTAAATTCTCTACCAAAAACACAAAGCAAAAAATGGGTATCAGCAATTCTTTACGCACAATAATGGCCAATGCCGCAATAATACCACCCAATGCAAGGCTGCCCGTATCGCCCATGAAAACCTGTGCCGGGTAAGCATTGTACCAGAGAAACCCAATACATGCCCCTACGAAAGCCGCAATAAAAATGGATAGCTCTCCCAGGTTAGGTATGTACATGATGTTGAGATACTCTGCAAATTTTATATTGCCGCTTACGTATGCAAATATGCCCAGGCATATACCAATAATTGCACTTACGCCTGTTGCCAATCCATCTAATCCATCGGTGATATTGGCACCATTACTAACCGCAGTTACGATGAGTATTACAATGACGATGTAAAGGATGTACGCATAACCTTCCCAGCTTTTTGGTAAAAGTTTTGCGTAATTAAACTCATGGTTCTTTACAAATGGAATTGTTGTTATGATTGATTTTGCATCTGTAAAAATCCTTTGCTTACCATCAATAACAACCGTATCAAATTTGGCAGTTGACCTGGCGGGACTTGCAGAAACAGTGTCCTCAGGTTTCATCACTTCTCTTTTTACAACCACACTTGGGGTAAAGTAAAGTGTGGCGCCAACAATGATTCCCAGCATCACCTGCCCGAAAATTTTAAACCTGCCAGCCAAACCATCGCTGTCGCTTTTTTTATAAGCAATGCCTTTTGCCTGGGCAATTCTTTTGGCTCTTATTTTTAAGTAGTCATCAATAAAACCAATAGCACCCAGCCAAACAGTACAGAGTAACATTAAACGGATGTAGACCTTATCGAGGTTTGCTAATAATAGTGTTGGTATTAATATTGCCAGCAAGATGATGATGCCACCCATGGTTGGTGTTCCTTTCTTTTCGTTCTGGCCCGCCAGGCCCAGATCACGTACCGATTCGCCCAACTGCTTTTTCTGTAAATACTTAATTAGTTTTTTACCATAAACTGTTGTTATCACCAGGCTTAATATCATAGCCAGCAGCACCCGGAAGGTGATGAACTGAAAAAGATTGATACCGGGAAACCGGAAACCTTCTTTAGCAAGCCAATCAAAAATGTGATACAACATATACTTTTAATTTTCAGAACGCTGAATCGTGAGTTGTGAATCGTCAGTCGTGAGATCCAACTCACGTCTCACCAATCACCCCTCACGTTCTTATTTTTCAAGCAATTCAAACATTTCATTTAATATCTTCTTATCATCAAAATCATGCTTCACACCTTTTATATCCTGATACTTTTCATGCCCCTTGCCGGCTATCAAAACGATATCATCAGTGTTAGCCAGACTCACTGCCGTTTTAATAGCTTCCTTCCTGTCGGCAATAGAAATATCTTTTTTTTTTGCTGCTGCATTCACACCCGCTTGCATGTCTTTCAAAATTTCCAGCGGGTCTTCACTTCTCGGATTATCAGAAGTAAGGATCACTTTATCGCTATACTCACAAGCCACTTCAGCCATTACCGGGCGTTTGGTTTTATCCCTGTCGCCACCACAGCCAACTACCGTTATTACCTGCTCATTACCCTGTCTTAAATTTTTTATAGTGGCCAGCACATTTAATAAAGCATCGGGTGTATGGGCATAATCAACAATACCTTTTATTTTTTCTTTCTTGCTTACCATATAATCAAACCTGCCTTCAGCTCCATCCAGGCTACTTAATAATTGCAACACCTGGTCTTTCTCTTCTCCCAAACAAACAGCAGCACCATAAACCGCCAGCAAATTGTAGGCATTAAATTCTCCGATCAACCGGAAATACACTTCTTTTTCGTTTAGGGTCATGTGTAGTCCTTCCAGGCTGTTGTCAAGGATCTTTCCTTTAAAGTCAGCCATGGTCTTAAGGCTGTAGAAATATTTTTTTGCGTTGGTATTTTGCAACATCACTGCTCCACGTTTATCATCTGCATTGCTAATGGCAAAAGCTGTTGATGGCAATTTGTCGAACCATGATTTTTTTACCCTGATGTATTCATCAAATGTTTTGTGATAATCCAGGTGATCGTGTGTGATATTACTGAACAGGGCCGCTGCAAACTGCAGGCCTGTTATCCTGCCCTGGTGAATGGCATGACTGCTGCACTCCATAAAAACATAGGCACAATCATCATCAACCATTTGTTTCAGTAAAGCATTTATGGTAACTGCATCGGGCGTGGTATGTGTTGCTTCAATTATCTTTTCGCCGATCTGGTTTTTAACGGTACTGATCAAACCGCATTTATAACCCAGTGCTGTAAAGAGTTTCCAAAGCAGTGTGGCAATGGTTGTTTTGCCATTTGTGCCGGTAACACCCACCAGTTTTAATTTTAAAGAAGGTTCTCCATAAAAATTATGGCTCATGTAACCAGCGGCTTCTGCTGCACTATCTACCTGTACATAAGTAACTGCTTCATGAATTACTGAAGGCATTGCTTCACAAATAATTGCGGTGGCTCCTTTTTCAATGGCACTTGCAATAAATTCCTGTCCATCAGTTTTAGTGCCTTTTAATGCAATAAAACAATCAGCCCGTTTTACGTTCCGGGAGTCGATGTGCAACCCCTTCATATCAATATTTGTATTACCCTTTACAGAGCGAATAGAAACTTTATATAGTATTTCCTGCAGTATCAATTCAGTATTAAAGCGATGTTTTGGTTTTTATTAAAATTTGTTCCTGCTGTTAGTGACTGGTTCATTACCCGGCCCCTTCCGGTAGCGGTTACTTTCAGCCCTGCATTCTCCAGTAAATACACCGCGTCTTTCAAGCCCATTCCGACAACGTTAGGGGTTACAGAACCGGATGTTGAATTTGAAACTGGCGGTGTATTTAATATTCCTGCATTATTTTTTATTTGTATTGATCTCCAGTAACCTGAAGCTCCCGAATCGGTGTATGCAAGATTCAAGGATGTGAAGATTGAACTCAGTTCATTTTTCATTCCAAAATAGTTATACAGGTTACTGTCGGGTTTATTTTCTGTTACATATTTTTTTGTACTGAGGTAGGTACCGTAAATACGGTCGCTGATCTCTTTGAAAACCCTGCCCGACACATCTGCCCCATATACTTTTTTTGATTCCCGGCTGTTTTGGATAACAACCGCCATCGTATATTTCGGTTGGTTTGCGGGAAAATATCCGATGAATGAAGCCTGGTAGATCTTGTTGCCTTTATTGTATCCTCTATTATCCAAAGCAGTAACGGCAGTGCCGGTTTTACCTGCGATCTGGTATGCAGAATCTTTTATACTTCTTGCCGTGCCATGTTCTCCCTGAACTACAGACAAAAGACACTCCTTAAGTTGGGCAAGGGTTTCATCGCTGCAAATTTTTTCAACCAATACCTGAGGTTTCATTTTCTTTACCTCGACACCGTACTGCTTTATGGCACTTACCAGGTAAGGTTTCATCATTCTTCCGTTGTTGGCAACAGCATTGTATAACATCAGCATATGTAATGGCGTCACCAGTTCTTCGTAACCATGCGCCATGTAAGGAATGGTGGTATTTGCCCAGCTGCGGTTGGTTGGCTTTTTTATGGTGGGTTTGCCAGATGAAGCTGTGAGATCAATACCGGTGAGGGTATCCAATCTATATTTGTGTAAATTATTAATGAATTTAGAAGGCTCGTTGTGATAATACTGATCAGCAAGTTTTGCAAATGCCACATTGCTGCTTCTCTCAAAAGCTTCTTTAACGGTTAACTCGCCGGCACCTAAATGCGAATCCCTGATCGTTAATCCATAAAAGTTTTTCTTCCCGCCTTCACAGTTAACAACCGAATTTATGGTCACATATTTATCTTCCATCAAACTCATCAACGTTGCCAGTTTAAATATAGAGCCTGGTTCCGTTGCTTTACCAATCCCGTAATTCAGGTCTTCCGTGTAAGTTCCATCGGGTTGCTTTCCAAGATTCGCTATCGCTTTTATTTTACCGGTTGCGGTTTCCATAACGATGGCTGTGCCGTGTAACGAATTGTTTCCAACCATCATGCGCATTAAAGCAGATTCGGTAACATCCTGTATGTAAGTATCCAGGGTGGAGATAACATCTTTTCCATTTTCCGGATCAACTTCGCCACCATCAACCGGCATATATGCACCAGCAATATATCTTACCAATTGTTGGCCGGTCTTACCTTTCAGCAAACTATCGTATCGTTGCTCAAGCCCCACATTCTTGGCGTTGTTTCTTGATAAACCAATGGTTCTATTTGCCAGTAAAACATAGGGATTGATACGTTTATCTCTTGAAATAATGATGAAGCCACTTTTATTTTTACCGAGTTTTACCAATGGAAAATCCCTCAGTTCTTTATACTGAATAAATGATATTTTCTTTTTTAGCAGATAATACCTGTCTTTATTTTTGTAAGCAAGTATCATCTCTTTTTGATATTCCTCGGCTGTTTTATCGTTAAATAAATTTGAAAGGCAAATGCTCAATGTATCAATACTATTTTTAAATCTTTCCCCATCTTTTGCTCTTAAACCCTCAGCAGCAAAATCTACGTACACATCAAAAACGGGAACTGAAGTACTTAGCATATTTCCGTCTTCACTATATATGGTGCCTCTTTCGGCTTCTACAGGTAAATATTTTAAGTGCAGGTTGTTATCCATTTTTGTCCAGAAATCGCCCTGCACCTGTTGTATGTAAAAAGCCTTTCCAATTACGAACAATCCAAGAATCACCATTCCCAGGAAACTGAGATAAACCCTCCACAGTATGTCTTTTTTTACGTCCATATCGGCCCTCCTATGCCCCCTCTATCTCTCCGCCGCGGCGGAAGGAAAAGGAGAAGTTTGTTCTTTATTTTCTATTTTCCATTGCTCTTCACTTTCCAGTTCCCTCTCCTCTGGAGAGGGGTTGGGGTGAGGCCCCCAATAAAATCGGTGGTGCTGTTAGTTCCTTTAATCCAAGTGGTTCTACTACTTTTATTAACTCACTGGCCTTGCTACGAAATATCACATCGCTCTTAACAGTCTTGTATTCGTATTCCAGCTCCTTTATTTTTTTTTCAGTTGTATTTATCTTTAAGACCAGCTTATCGGTATTATGCCCGTTGTATATGTAGAGCACTGCCAGTGCGGTTAAAAACAAAAAGAATGGGATATTCCGCACCACCCATTTATGGCTGGTGAGCTTCTTCCAATCAAATTTTTGACCGGCCGCTTGTTGTTCTTTTATTTCGGTTTCTGCTGCCATGTATTATTTTGTGTCCTTTCAACTTTTACTTCATTTCGGCGACTCTCAGTTTTGCACTGCGTGATCTGGTATTTTCTTTCAACTCTTTTTCTGCTGCAGTAACCGGTTTCTTTGTGATCACCTTTAGCGGGTTTTCAAAACGATGCCCGTATACATCATCAATGGCTGTATCCTCAAATGTGCCATCCTTAAAAAAGTTTTTTACGATCCGGTCTTCAAGCGAGTGAAAGGTGATGATTGCCACTCTTCCTCCCGGCTTCAATACCAACAAGGTTTGTTGCAACAAATCTTTTAATGCCCCCAGTTCATCATTTACCTCAATACGCAATGCCTGAAAAACCTGCGCAAAATATTTTTGAGGATTCCCTTTTACAATTGCATGCACTGCAGCTTTAAATTCATTGATAGTTCTGATGGGTGCAAGTGCCCTTTGTGATACGATCGTTTTTGCCAGGGTTTTGGAGTTGGTTACCTCGCCATACTGCTCAAACATTTTGTGCAACTGTAATTCTGAGAAATTTTTAAGTATACCAGCGGCAGTAAGCATTTGGCGCTGATCCATACGCATATCCAGGGCAGCATCAAACCGGATGGAAAAACCACGTTCGGCCTCATCAAACTGGTGACTGGAAACGCCCAGGTCAGCAAGAATACCATCAACCATGGATGCTTTATGCAAACGCAAAAAACGTTGCAGGTGCCTGAAATTATGAGCGACAAAAATTACCCGTTCATCATTTGGCAGGCCTGCCTGTCCGGTAGGCAGGTTTTGTCTGGCATCTTCATCCTGGTCAAAAACGATCAGCTTTCCCTTTTCATTCAACTGTTCTAAAATGAATTTGCTGTGCCCGCCTCCACCAAACGTGCAATCAACATATATCCCATCGGGCTTAATTTGTAAACCATCAATACTTTCATTCAGTAAAACAGGCGTGTGATACTGCATGGCTTCTTTGTTTAATTGTTTAATTGTTGGTTTACTTTCGGAACGTTTAGAGTTCATATTAACCGTTTAACAATTAAACATTTTAGCCGTTGGCATTTTTGTTCATCACTTCATTTGCCAGATCGCTGAATGATTGTGGTGTAAAAGTTTCAAAGAACTGCTTATACTTACTTTTGTCCCATATCTCAATTTTGTTTACCGCCGAGACCAACACAATGTCTTTATCAAGCCCCGCATGTTCGGTTAGGTTTTTTGGTACCAGCAACCTGCCCGCCGAATCCAGTTCCAATTGTGTGGCCCCGTTCAAAAAATACCGCCTGAACTCTCTTACCTTAGGGTCAAAATCATTCAGTTTGCTGATATCAGAAAAAATAGGATCCCAGCTTTGCTGCGGGTATAATGTGAGGCACTTCTCAAAACCCCTGTTGATGATAAAATGCGTGGCACCCGCTTCCGGCAGCTGCTTTTTAAAGCCAGCCGGTAAGAGGAAGCGCCCTTTAGCATCTAAAGTGGCCTCATATTCACCGAGGAAACCTATCATTTTTTGGAATTTAGTGCGTTCATCAACAGTTACTCCCACAAAATAACACTTTTTCCCACTTTATAATCAAATTTTGGTAAAAGTTATTTATCCACAAGTCCGTAAGGTCCTATCACTTTGATTCTAATGGCTGAAATGCGGAAAAGCAATGTGCATTGTGTGTGGAAAGATGTGCATACCTGTGAACGGAGAAATATTCTTAGGCAAAGAAAATACTTTAGCCTGGTTGATAAAGTTTTTGAAGTACGGATGCATGTAGCGGTCCAAAACTGGTGTGCCCCGGCCAATAAGCGGGATTTACTTGGGCAGCGGAAGGGATACTATAAAACAACTTCCCTTGCCTAAAACACTTTCTGCTTTTATACTGCCGTGATGAGCGTCTATCATGGTTTTAACATAGCTTAACCCCAATCCAAATCCTTTTACGTTGTGTACATTGCCGGTGTGTGCCCTGTAAAATTTTTCAAAGATGCGGTGTAGTGTTTCTTTATTCATGCCGATGCCATTATCCTCAATTTTTATTTTAAGATGGTTGCCGGCATTCTTTGTACTTAGTTTTATGTGGAGGTTATCTTTTGAATATTTAACAGCATTATCAAGGAGGTTGTTGATCACATTGGTAAAGTGCACTTCATCAGCCATAATCAGGTCATTTTCGGCTTCCAGGTCAACATCGATCTTGCCGCCTTTTTCTTCAACCTGTAAATTAATATTGTTCAGTACATTAACGATGATATCGTGCGCCAATAATCGTTTCATGTTCAACTGCACTTCCTTCTTATCCAGCAAAGCCGCCTGCAGTATAGTTTCCACCTGCTTATTCATTCTTTTGTTTTCTTCTTTAATAATGCCTGTAAAATATTCTGATTTTTCTTTGTTACCAGATACCTTTTCATTCTTTAATGCATCAACAGCAAGCGATATGGTTGCCAATGGTGTTTTAAATTCATGGGTCATGTTGTTGATGAAATCAGATTTTATCTCACTTAATTTTTTCTGTTTTAACAGCGTGCGTACGGTAATAAAAAAAGCGGTGGTTATAATAATGGTAAAAAGTATGGCGCCTAAAATAAACCATATCATTTCTTTCCAGATGAGACCCTTTTGGTGCGGCACTATTATGGAAAGGAACTCTTCACTCACCAGATTTTCCAAACTACTCCCGCTGGCTGGCTCCAATGGCAATACGTGATTTATATTATTGGCGGAATCAAGATAATATTTATAGAAATTATCGCTGTATACCTGGTCGCCGTTAATTGTATTAACACTTACATTAAATTCAAATGGATAATCTTTAAGGTTGAATTTATTGAAACCCATCCTGATAATATCTGCTATCTCATCTTTAGAGAAGCGTTTTATGACAGATGGCTTAAAATACTGCATCTGCAATTTATCTCCCGGAAAAAGCAGGTCGCTTTTTCTTGTAAGGGGCATTAAAGAATTCCGTTCCTGTGTTAAAATGGTAGCAGCAAAAAACTGGGCCTGAATAATATTGTCTTTTACCTGTTTGTCTTTTATATCCTTTGCACTCTTGATCCACATGTATTGAAAAAAAATCAATCCAAGCAACGAGAACAGAATTAAGATTGTTATGACCGGAAAGATTTTTTTCATGCCAGTAAAGGTAAATCAGTATCAGCCTCTAATATAATTTAAATGTGCTAAATTTTTAATTTTAACTAAGGTTTAGATTTATTTATATAATTAACAGGCTCTACTGATTTTTGGCAATAAAATATTACTTTAGAAAAATGATTGAACCGGCTGCAGGCATATTATTAATCGCTGATCCGTTTTTAAAAGATCCGAATTTTTTACGGACCGTTGTATTCTTATGTGAGCATAAGGATGAAGGAAGTTTTGGTTTTGTTTTAAATAAGCAGATCGAACAGACTTTAGATGAACTGATAACCGACCTGGAAGGTTATAACTTACCGGTCTATTACGGCGGGCCGGTGCAAATGAATACAATCCATTTTCTCCATCAATATCCTGATCTCATTCCCGAATCGGTTAAAGTAAGGGATGATATTTATTGGGGAGGAAACTTTGAAACAGTAACTGCCCTATTAAAAAATAAAAGTATCGACTTGTCTAAAATTAAATTTTTTGTTGGATACAGCGGCTGGGGTGATAGCCAGTTAATCGGGGAACTTGAAGAAAAAAGCTGGCTTACTGTTAAAGCAAACAGCGGGTTGGTGTTTAACACCGGGCATGATGAAATATGGAAGAACAGCCTGAAAGAGCTTGGCGGCGAGTATGAAATGATGATCAATTATCCTATTGACCCGCAATTGAATTAATTTCCTTTCTCATTTACTTTGTTCTGCTGATTATAATTAACTTCCTGTTTTAAAATCATTTACTAATTGCTGTATTCATTTGTAAAAATTATAGCCAGGCTTGCCCTGCCTATTTACTGCAGAGATTTGGCCATAAACAGGAAAGAACTTTTAAATCATAAAGGTCCTTTACTGCTTGCCGTAAATCATCCCAATTCTTTTTTAGATGCCGTTATACTTTGCACTTTGTTTGATGGGACTGTTTATTCACTCGCCAGGGGCGATGCGTTTAAAAACAGCATTGCTGCAAAAGTCTTATCCGTATTTAAAATGTTCCCGGTTTACCGGGTTAGTGAGGGTGTGGAAAATATGGAAGAGAACTATAAAACCTTTGACATGTGCAAACATATTTTTAAACGGAACGGTATCGTTCTAATTTTCAGTGAAGGCAGATGTATCAACGAATGGCACTTACGGCCTTTAAAGAAAGGCACGGCCCGCCTGGCTATCAGCAGTTGGAAAGATGAGATTGACCTAAAAATTTTGCCTGTTGCTATTAACTACAGTTCCTTTAAAAAATTTGGTAAAAACATTAAATTGTATTTTGGCGATATGATCACCAAAGAAGATATTGATTATAAAGACACGCATGGAAATGCCATTAAACAGTTTAACGAAACTTTACGATCGCAACTGAGTGAATATGTTTTTGAAATTAAAAGTACGGATAAAGCAACATTGCATAAAACCTTCTATGTAGATCAACCTGCACTAAAAAGAATACTGTTGTTCATTCCTGCATTAATAGGTTTGCTTGTACATGCTCCGGTATATTATTTTCTTAAATGGTTAGGCAATTATTTGATAAAGGAAGATGGGCATGGTGATTCCAAATTAATCGCACTGCTTTTTGTTTGCTACCCTTTCTTCCTTTTCGCAATCAGTACCTTGTTGTATTCCTATACGCAAAACTGGCTTTCATTTTTAAGCCTTTTGATACTTCCCTTTACGGCCCGGGCTTTTGTACAGTTAAAAAAGCAACTGGATTAGCGGGGAGTCACCCTCCGCGGCGGATTGGCTCACCGCTTAGAAAAAACCATCTGTGAATAAACACCGGGTGAGCCACCCTAGCGGGGTGACTCACCCTATTAGCAAAATAAAAAAACCCACACATAATGTATGGGCTCGTTTATATAAGCTGTTAACATTTAAACTTCTTCTGCGCCTTCAACTAACACGGTGGTCTTATTATTCAGCACTTCTACAAAACCACTTTTAATAGTATAAGAAGTAGTCTGTGTTTTATCTTTTAAAATTTTCAGTGTGCCATCTTTTAACGCACTCACCAGTGGAGCATGCCTGTCCAATACTTCAAACAAACCTGCAATGCCCGGCAATTGAACGCCGTAAACATCGCCGCTGAAAATTTTTTGTTCGGGTGTTAAGATTTCTAAAGTCATACCTCTGTCTCCGCCGCGGCGGAGAACTTGGTTTATTGGTTAATAATTAATTTCAAATAGTCTTCAATTCATTCGCTTCTGAAATACTTCGGCTTCGCTCTGTGCTCAATATCG
>JANOUJ010000501.1:0-4166 GCA_031416815.1 Chitinophagaceae bacterium | reverse complement strand
GCCAGATGCTCACCGGTGAGCCAGCATCTGCCGGCCTGTCTTTCAACATGCCGGTAAGCCGTAAATTATTTTTCCTGATCTCTTCTATTCTTGCCATGTTTTCCGGGGTAGAAACAATGGCGAGCAAAAGATCGCGTCCCTCATATGTTTCTCCATATTTTTCCAGTTTCATCATCTGCGGCATGGATGCTGCAGCCTGTTTAAAGTAATTTACAATTTTGTAGTGGGGCGTAAATTTGCTGCCAAGGGGATATCCTAAGAATTCATCGGGCGACTTTAACTGTGCAAATAAACCGGTGCTTATAAAAAGCAGGAGAAATGAAAATAGTCTTATGGTCATTATGTGATTTTAGTTCCGTAAAAAAAACAAATTTCAGTAAATATGTAATAAAGATGCTGAAATATATGTGAAAATAAAGAAAGCAGGTGATTTGCATCTTCCACTTATCCATTATATGAATATCTGCCAATAAACGTAAATGGTAAAACTGTTTACCAGATTGAAATATCTGGGAGTAATAAAGTAAATTCGGCAAAATATCCACCATGCTTTTTAAGAAGTTATTTTTTAGATCCTTCATTTTTATCCTTTCCGGCATCGCTGTTTGCACACGGGCACAAAAGATAGACAGCAGGACTTATTATGTTCAAAAGAAAGTTAACAGCAGCAAGGGTGCAGTTGTTTCTGCACATCCATTGGCCAGTATGGTTGGGTTAACAATCTTAAAGAAAGGAGGCAATGCTATTGATGCGGCCGTAGCCATGCAGCTGGCTTTGGCGGTTGTCTACCCCGGCGCAGGCAATATTGGTGGCGGAGGTTTTATGATAGCGCATCTAAAAACTGGTAAAAATATCAGTTTGGATTATCGTGAAAAGGCTCCCGCAAAAGCCACCCGTGATATGTACCTGGATGCTGCAGGAAATGCGCTTTTGAATTTATCGCAGAATGGCCATTTAGCTGCAGGCGTACCCGGTACTGTTGCCGGCTTATTCGCCAGCATGAAATATGCAAAACTCCCGTTTAAAACATTGATACAACCAGCTATTGAACTTGCGGAAAAAGGGTTTGCACTTACGGCTGCCCAGGCTGCTTCGCTCAACAATACGAAAAAAGAATTTCTTGCATTGAATACATCAGCAGTGGCATTTGTAAAAGAAACCGAATGGAAGGCCGGTGATATTTTGGTACAGAAAGATCTTGCCAACACGTTAAAACGCATCAGGGATAACGGACAAAAAGGATTTTATGAAGGAGAAACCGCCAGGCTTATTGTTGAAGAAATGCAGAAAGGGAAGGGCATGCCTGCCGGACAGGCAGGAATCATTTCTTTAGAAGACCTTAAGGCTTACCAGGCAAAAGAACGGACCGTGCTTGATTTTAATTATAAGGGTTACCAGGTAATTACCATGCCGCTGCCCAGCAGTGGAGGTATTATTTTACAACAGATGTTGAAACTGATCGAAGACAGAAATATTGCTGCCATGAAGTTTCAATCGGCGGCATCAGTGCAGTTGATGACGGAAGTGGAACGCAGGGCCTTTGCAGACCGCGGCGAGTTTTTAGGCGATCCGGATTTTGTAAAAGTGCCTGTAAAGACAATGGTAAGCGCTGCCTATTTAAATGAGCGCATGAAAGATTATGAACCAGGCAAAGCAGGCAGCAGCAAAGCAACAACTGCAGGCGTAATAAAAGAGAGCGAAGAAACCACCCATTTAAGCGTGGTGGATGTTTATGGAAACGCAGTATCAGTAACAACCACTTTAAATGGAGGATATGGCAGCCGCACCGTTGTTAGTGGGGCAGGTTTCTTATTAAATAACGAAATGGACGATTTTAGTGTAAAGTCCGGTGTGCCGAATATGTATGGCGCCATTGGCAACGAAAAAAATGCCATTTCGCCCGGTAAAAGAATGCTAAGCAGTATGACGCCTACCATTGTTTTAAAGAACGGCTCCCCATACCTGGTAGTTGGCACACCGGGTGGTACAACCATTCCTACCAGCGTTTTCCAGGCATTGGTAAATGTGTTGGAATTTAACATGAGTGCAGCCGATGCCATTAACAAACCAAAGTTTCACCACCAATGGTTGCCGGATGTGGTTTCTGTTGAAAAAGATTTTCCGGAAGATGTAAAAAAACAATTGGAAGCCATGGGATACACCGTTAATGCCAGGGGCGCCTGGAGCAGAACAGAGATCATTCAGATAATAAATCCTTCATCTCCAAAAAGAACGATCATTGCCGTTGGTGATAAGAGAGGAGATGATGATGCAAGAGGATATTGAAAAGTAAAAAAGCTGAACATGAACTTGGGAACGGAGTTTTTAAACAGTGCCATTAAAAGACTGGGTTATTACAAAGAGCTCGGCGATAAAACCTTTGCTAAACTTAAAGAAGAAGACTTTCATTTTAAACCCAATGCCGAAAGTAACAGTATCGCCCTCATCATTCAACATACGGCTGGTAACATGCTTAGCCGCTGGACCGATTTTTTAACAACAGACGGCGAAAAAGACTGGCGTAACCGTGATTCAGAATTTGAGGAACAAAATTTAACAAAACAGCAACTGATCAGTTTTTGGCAAAAAGGCTGGGATTGTTTGCTCAACACGTTACATGCATTGACAGAAGAAGACCTTTTGAAAACAATTTATATTCGCACCGAAGGCCTGTTGGTGATGGATGCCATCAACCGCCAACTGGCGCACTATCCATATCATGTTGGGCAGATCATATACCTGGCCAAGGTTATTAAAAACGAGGAATGGCAAAATCTTTCTATTGCCAAAGGATACTCTGACAATTTTAACCAGCAGATGCAAACAAAGCCTTGATCCGGCGACAATTTTACAAATAACTTTAGTGTAAGTTTGGTACTGCATTTGCCTTTACCGGGCTGAATAACTATTTTTACACCTAATAAATTTACGCTGCACCAAGTCTTAAACATATTAAAATGGTTTTTGCTCACAATGCTGTTCTGGCTTGTGCTTGCCGCTTTATTTATTTATGTGTTGCCGTCCTCTACCCTCCTTTTTATTATTTTACTGTTGTGCTGGGCATTAGCATGGGGCATTATTTATCGGGAGACAAGGCATAAAATTTCTTTTTTTCTTACCCTGATATTATTGTTTGTATCTACGTGGGGCCTGCTACAAATATCTGCTGTCCAAAACTGGGCTGTGTCGAAAGTAACCAAAACACTTTCGCGGAATTTGAAAACAAAAGTCTCGATCGGCCATATCAATGTAGGATTTTTTAATAAACTTTCTTTTGAGGAGCTTTTAATAAAGGATCAAAAACATGATACGTTGGTTTACGCCGGTGCTGCCAAAGTAAATATTACCGACTGGTTTTTTTTTAAAGACAATGCCACCCTTAAATATTTTGGGCTAACCAATGCCGTTGTAAATATAAACCGCACCGACTCGGTATGGAATTACCAGTTCCTGGTAGATTATTTTTCAGCCCCTAAAAAAGATACCAGCAAAAAAGGAAGCATTGAATTTGACCTGCAGGTATTAAAATTTGAAAATGTAGTTTTTAATAAAGAGGATAAATGGATCGGCCAGGATATGAAAGTAGGGATCACCAATCTCGATCTGAAAGCAGACTTCATCAATTTTACTAAAAAACACATAAGCCTCTCTGATCTTACATTAAATGCTCCTGTTTTTATCCAGTCTGTTTACAAAGGCAATAAACCTAAGGTTGAAATTGATAACCTCAGAGACCTTGTTCCAAAAATACCGGTACTTTCTGCTTTGCAATGGAACACGGACGGCTGGAAGATCGAGATAAAAAATATTGAACTAAACAATGCCAGCTTTAAATACGATGTTGAAACGCCCCGTGGAATTTTTACCGATCGCTTCGACCCACAACATATTTATTTTACAGAAATTACCGGCAACCTGAAGAACGTTTCTTTTATCAATGACACTTTAACCACTGATCTTAAATTAAGAACAAGGGAACAAAGCGGATTTGCAGTTACCAACATGCAATCCAAAGTAAGGTTTACGCCCGATATCATGGAATTTGGTCAACTGCTGATCGAAACCAACAAGAGCAGGATCGCTGATTATTACTCCATGCGCTATAAAAATTTTAACGACGACCTAAAGAGCTTTATACACAACGTATTGCTTGAAGGTAATTTTAA
>JANOUJ010000500.1:0-8526 GCA_031416815.1 Chitinophagaceae bacterium | reverse complement strand
ACTACGCTCCTGTATCCAGCCATCAAAATCTTTATCAGTTATTTTATTTGGGTGATTTAATGCCCGATGATCAGGAATTAAAAAATTAACTTTTGCTTCCTCATCTGTTATCCTTGTGCGGCCAATGTTAAAAGGATAAGGTGATATTTTTGCTTTAACCGGTCCTATCTGGTTGCTGGTATTGTATTGAACCAGCAACACACCGCCTTCTTTAACATAGTCCATCAGTTCGCTGTATACATTGTTCATCCACTCATTGGTATTATATGCACGTACGCCGGTAACAATGGCATCAAACTGTTTTAAGTTAGCAGCACTGATATCTGATTCTTTCAGCGTTACCACTTTGTAACCCATGGCCAGCAAAGCTTCGGGAACTTTATCTCCTGCACCCGGAATGTAACCCACATAATTGCCTTCAGTTTTAAGATCGAAACTTATCGACGTAAATACTTCCGGGTTGGTGTAACTGATAAAAGGAATATGATCATATTCTATCTGATGAAGCCCCAAATAAGGATTTCCACTTTCCTGGAACAATGTATCGTGATGTGTATAGTATATCGAATTTCTTAGGCTATCGTAAACCGGAACTTTCGAAATTTGGCGCTTATCAAATGCCCTGATGATCTGATTCTTCCCAAGTAGCGTATCATTGTTATATCCAACAATAGATCCTGATTTTGTCGTTTTAACGTAGCTTCTGAAATTATTGTTGGCCTTAAACGATTTTATTTCCCAATCATTAAAACTGTTGTTTACTGCAAGTTTAGGAATAGATCTTACAGAAAAAGCAGGTATGATATTAACCGGTTGATACAACTCTCCTTTTACCGGATCGGTATGTTTATAGCGGATCGGTTTTGTAAACGTAAATTCTTTGCCTTCGATCATCATACTAAATTCAACACTGAAAGGAGCATTTTCGGCCCTGCCGATCAATTGCTGATCGGTAACATTAAAACTTCCTTTCTCCATGGAATTTTGCAGCCAGTAGGGTTGCGTAAGTTTTGCTGCAGGCCTTAGGAACATGGTATAAGTTTGAACCGAGTTTGTGTTTTTCTTTAACTGGTCAAAAATGATGTATTCAGTATCTATGTGAGCATCGGCACTTAAAATATTGGCACCGGAACGGTTGTTCACGACGAGGTTTATTTTTAAACTGTCGTTTGGAATGGCGTACTGGGTGTTGGTTGTAGCATCCATAAATAAACCACTGCAGTTTTGGATAAGATCTTTCACAGCATTTAATTTCTGTTCTTTCCAGTAGCCATCCTGCAGCGTTTCCATCTTTTGATACAGGTCTACCAAAGCAGCAACAGATCTTTCAGGATGCGATACATCAAATTTGTCGATGATTTTATTTATCCCATTGGTAAAAGACCCATCAGCAGTTCTCTTCCAGCTTACATCCACTTCATCAAACAGGTCATTCACCGGCGTCGTTCCTTTAAGGGTTTTAAAATTTTCAATGATGCTCCCTCTTTGTGCAGGCACACCAAAACCCTGGCTCTTGTGCTGGCTACGGCTGGCGGCAGCGATCTCGCCATAACTCTTACCAAGTATGGGATTATAATCGCCACTTTCCATTTTAAACAGGTCGCTACCCTGGATATTAAAACCGTTCCATAAAATTCTTTTGGCTTGCCAAACCGTTACACCTTGTGTTAATTGTTCGGGAAACTTTGTTGGATCTGCCGCAGCATCAAATGCCTCACCGGCAAGTATGGCCGAAGCTGTGTGGTGCCCATGCCCTCCTTCGCCTGTTGAAGGGAAACGGGTAATAATTACATCCGGGCGAAATTTGCGGATCACCCAAACCACATCGCTTAATATTTTATCGTGACCCCAAAACCTCATCGTTTCATCGGGACTTTTGCTATATCCAAAATCAAAAGCACGGGTAAAAAACTGCTCCGCACCATCAATACGGCGGGCAGCCAGCAATTCCTGTGTGCGTATCAGGCCCAAATCAACACCCTGCTCATCTCCGATTAAATTTTGTCCGCCATCACCACGGGTTAAGCTCAAATAACCGGTGCGGTATAATTTTTCATTGGCCAAATAAGCAAGTAACCTGGTGTTTTCATCATCCGGGTGAGCGGCTACATATAAAACAGCGCCGAGCACGTTCAGTTTTTTTAACTGCAATAATATTTCTGAAGAGGTGTATGACTTTGGAGCTTGAGCATTTGCCACGCAAACAAAAGCCACAAAAAATAGGGATAGAATTTGCTTACGCAAATTAGTTTTGCCACAGAAACACAGAAACACAGAATTGGTATTCTGAAGCAAATGTGAATTTGCCACAGAAGTACAGAAACACAGAATTTGTTTTTTCATATTAAAATACTACTCTTTTTATTTGAAGTTTTGCCGCGGCAAAATTTAAAATTAACCCAACTTTACAGCCCGAAACTTTTAAATAGTTAATTGTTTGTGCCATATCATCATCTGAAATTGAACCCTGCTTTGCCTTTACCTCAACAATCACCTTATCAAAAACCACAAAATCAGCATTAAAATAATGTTTTAATATTATTTCCTTGTATTTCACTTTATATTCCCGCTCCCTGTAAAACAGATGGTCATTGATATTAAATTCATATTCAAGGGCATCTTTATAAACAACCTCTAAAAACCCCGGCCCTAATATTTTGTGTACTTCTATAGCATGCCCAATTATTTTTTCTGTTCCTGTAAAGGATAGTCTGTTTGATTATCAGCGTATATCATAAGTAAATAAATTTTCCTTATAACATTTACGTACTTCTCACCCAATCACTCATATTGCAAAGCAATACCATCTGCTCTTTTCTGTGTTTTTGTGCTTCAGTGGCAATTTTCCATGTTGCGAAGCAACATTCCCACCCTCTCAAAGTTGTACAGCGCCTAAAAATAACAAAAGCGGATGACTTTCATCATCCGCCTGTAAAACTTATTGGTCAATTATCATTTAAAAGAAAAACTCAGCCTTGCAAATACAAATCTTCCGTTAAAACCAAATTGCGACACATTTCTTGAATATTCAAATTGATTGGCATTGCTGAGATCAATAATCCCCGGGGCACCATATCCACCGCCGGCTAAAGGATTTGCCGCGGTTTGTATTTTCAAATTCTTATCAGGATAAATATCAAAAATATTGTTGGCCCCAACCGTTACTCTCAGCATCCGGTTAATGGTATAGCCAATTGAAAAATCGGTGACCGTCCTGGATCCCCAAACCGGGTGTTCCACCGCAATAAACTGGTTATTGATAGTTGCACCTTCCACAAAACCATTAGCATTTACATCAGCAGTATTTGGATCTGTAACTTCTCCAAAAAAAGTCTGGCGTAAAAAAACTTCAAATTTACCGGTGGTAAGAGTATTGATCAACGCAAGTTTGGTACGTGGCACAGCAGACTCGAGGTAAATACGGCTGGCTTCATTAAAATAATTATTGAGGTTATTGGTTGATGCCAATAAAGGCGAAGCAATTATACCGCCTGTTTTATTTGTTTTACTTACGGTACCTGCCAGGTCGGTCTTTAAAGAAAAATTGGTGAATTTAAACCTGTTGGTAATTATAAAATCAATACCCTTCGACTGTGTGTTGATTGCATTGGTAAAAAAGGTAGCCGAAGTGGCACCTGCCTGGTCAAATGCCTGTTGTAAAAGCAGTTGATCACCCGTGGGCGTACCAGAAGGCCTTGCAAACTGGCCCGTAAGTATAATGCGGTCTTTTATCTTAATTAAATAACCATCTACTGTTATAGTAAGCGTTGTATTGGGAATATTATACGTAAACCCCGCACTGTAACTGTTTGCTGTTTCTTCTTTTAAATTTGGAATGCCCAGCAGCTTTGCCGCCCTGCTTTCGTTGTTAAATGTACCTACTTCAAAAGGCACGCCTCCTAAAAACTGGGTAGCGGTTGAATTAAAATATTTCTGCTGCAAGGAAGGCGCCCTAAAACCTGTTGCCACGGCTCCCCTGATATTTAGACCCCTGCCAACAGTATATCTTGTTGCAAATTTGTAGTTAAACGTACTTCCGAAATCACTGTAATTCTCAAAACGTAATGCTGCATTAAGCAACCATGCTTTTATGGGGTTTAATTCCACATCAACATAACCGGCAACGCTGTTACGGTTTTTGTTGGTAGCATTCTCTTTTCTAAAACCAGGAAAAACCTGTGCGCCTCCCGGCCTTGTTGAGTTAAAGAAATCTGTAGGTAATGTATTGCCCGGCGATGTTGGTGTGGCAGGAACGCCGTTGATATCATAACGCTCATAAGAATTTTCATCACCCGAAGAAATCTTGAAATTCTCAATCCTGAATTCGGCGCCGAATGCAAGGTTAAATCCTTCAAGCAAACCAAATCCTTTTGACAGGTCAAGATTTGCTGTATTTTGTGTAAATCCTAATTTACCTGCATTGAATTCCCGGGGCGAACTAAGACCCATGGTTGCATTGGACGTATTTTTAATGGTGTATTTAAACCGGTTATTCCCGAATGTATTGCTGATATCGTAATTCCACCCCGCCAGTTTACCCCTTACACCGGCAGCCACAGAGGCGTCTGCTATTTTAGAACCGATCTCCGGTAAAAATCCATTTGGATATATTTCCGTGAGAGTACGGTTTTGATTTGGCCGGCGGTAAAAACCTGCGGCATTACCGCTGCGGATACCATAACCGCCAAATGTATAAAAGCTGACTTTATCATTGATGGGTATTACGGTGTTCATAAACAACTGACCACTGCTTAATTCCGACTGGCCAATACGCATATTAAAATCCCTTCTTTCCTTACCCCGGTACGCTAATTCATTATTAGTTACATCGCCACCTAAAAAGGCTGCATTTGTACTTGTTCTATAATCTGCCAGTGTTGTGGCATTTTGAATAGCCGTTTGTTGAGTAGCAGTTAAATAAGTTACCTGCGGTGCATATTGTTTAATGGCACTGATAATTTGTGCCGAATTTGGGGTGTTGGTGATATTTTTAAAAAGGCCTGATATATTAACACCTCCCGCCAATGCTCTTGCTTCCACGGCATTGTAAATATTAAAAAGAGGGCCGTTAAAATCAGTTGCCCGGCGTGTATCTTCCCTGGTTGTAAAGCTTCCTGTTAAATTAATTACGCCGCCTTTTTTGCCAATGCCAATGCCGTAATTCAAATCAACCTGCACCTGCTTGCCATCCATGCCTCCGCGGAAGTCATTAGAGCCTTTACCCAAAAAGCCTCCACCATAAACAGCGGCAGTAAACTTCCTGATATTCTTTTTCATCACCACATTAATAACGCCCGCAATGGCATCAGAACCATATTGTGCCGATGCACCATCCCGTAAAACTTCAATGCGTTCAATGGCAAATGCGGGAATAGCATTCAGATCGGTACCTACCGAACCACGGCCAGGCGTACCATTTATATTAACTAAAGAGGAGGTGTGCCTTCTTTTGCCGTTTAATAAAACCAATACCTGGTCGGGGCCCAGGCCACGTAACTGTGCCGGGTCAATATGATCTGTACCATCGGCAACCGTGCTGGTATTTGAAGTAAATGAGGGCGCCACATAATTCAATATCTGCGTTAAATTGGCCTGTGGCGCCGATGTTGCTAAAGCAGATACATTAATAATATCAACAGGTACTGCTGTTTCGGTAGCAACTCTTAAAGGACTGCGTGAACCGATAACCATCACTTCACTCATATCAGTTGCTGCAACGAGAATAAAATCAATTGTGGTTACCTGGCCGGCTGTAAGCGTTACAGTTTGTTCTCCCGATCTTTGCCCTGCATAACTTGCCAGGATGGTATAAGTTCCGGGAGCCAACACAAACTCATAATTACCCGATTCGCCGGTAACAGTATTTTTGTTTTTTCCCAGCACCGAAAGCGTGGCCTGTACTAATGCATCTCCGCTTTCATTTTTTACAGAACCTCTTACAATACCTGTTTGTGCCTGCACTAACAGGCAAGAAAGAACAGCGAAAAAAAATAAAATACAATACCGGGGGATTGATGTTTTCCTTTGCATGTTTTTGGTTTTGGTTTAATAATAATGAACTACCCTTAGCTATATGCCAATTATTAAAACTTAATTTAAACCAAATTTTTAAACCATGCTAATTTTTAACATCAATATTACTGACCAACTAAAAACACTGCATTGGCTAACAGCATCTTCCCGTTCTCCCAAAAGTTTCTATAGATAGGATCATCGGCAAAGAATACCACAGAGCCACTGCCCATAGGCATTACACCTATAACAGTACCATCCTTTATTTTTTCACGGGTTGCACTACCAACAAATCCGGCGGCCTGATTTTCCTTTTTTATGATGCCTACATTCCATCCATCTTTCATAAATTCATACATATCGCCGCTCAGTTTAAGTGAATAATAATTATTGTCGTATCCAAATGCCAGCGGATGAGAATTGTCTAACTCTACTTTATAAATTGCACCGGGAATGTTGTTTACCACACCATCCCGTTCCCGGTTTTCATAGCGTTTTACATCGGCGTACACATTTTTATTATCTTTCTTATCGTCTTTCTTTTCATCTTCATCAGTTTTTTTAAGCTTTATTCCCCAATCGGCTTTTGCAATTTGCGCAGCTGCATTACCCAGGGCTATCACCTTTCCGCCTTGCTGCACCCACATTTTAACATCGGCAGCAGACTCTTTGTCTTTTAAGAATTTATAATTTCCATCGGGTAATATCAGCACATCAACATTTTTTAAAGAGCCTGCATCAAGTTCTTCAGCGTTTATTAAACTGATGGGGTAATTCATTTGCTGCTCAAACAAATGCCACACTTCGCCTGCAGCATTGGGATTAACACCCTTACCGGTTAACAATGCAACTCTTGGTTTTTTAATAAGGTGTACTTTTTCGCTGCCAAAGTCAAATCCTGTATCCATAAAGCCGCCGCTTACTGTTGTTACAGCTGCGTTATGGGTTTGAGCCAGGTCGGCAAACTGTTGCAATTTATCTTCGTTCCCTTTCTTTAAAACAATGATGGTCCCTTTTTGAAAAGATTTTCCATTTGCTGTAAATGCCTTTTCGGCAAACCGCACTTTGAACTTTGCATGTAACAATGCTGCTAAAAACTTTACATCGGCAAATGAGTTATAATTTACCAGGTAACCGTATGCGTTCGGCGGCACCGATGCATTTTTTACAGGGTTGTTGTAATTACCAACCACCAGTTTTTCTTTAACCGCATAACTTTGTGCCCCATAAACAAAAGGTAAGGTCCATGCTGTAATATCATAGGTTACCGAGTCACTGAGTTTTGACCGGGCCTCAAATAAAACTTTTATCAATGCTGATTTTGGTTGTACGGCAGAAATTGCGAGGCCGTTTGCAGCAACAAATGTTTCTTCTTTACCTGTAAAATAATTATAACCTTTGATGGAACCACTGCTCACACTGCCATAGTTAATTCCGTTTATTTCAAAAAAATTACGCAGGGCTTCACGCTTGCCTGCATTGGTTTCAGTTATCACATAGGTTTTGTGCTCTCCTGTTCCGTTTGTGTTCCCTTCGTCAAAATACTTTCTAAACTCACTGATCAGTTTATCTGCATGTTGCGAAGCAATTTCAATCGTGCTCATGCTGGTGGTAAAGTGATGGGCAATCCTGTCCTTTAAAGAGAGTGTATCCCCGTCGTTCGTTACTACAGCCAATCCTCCCTGGGTGCTGCCGCCCTGTTCGTAGGTCATACCAATGGCGCCGTTGTAAGTTGGATACGTATCACCATAAGCCGGATAAAAAAGGTCGAATATCTCTTTCGTAAAATACAACCAGCCATTGGCATCAAAATACCGGGCATGATTTTTACCAATGGTGAATTGAAAATCTCTTTGCCAGTTTGTGATCACTTCATGAAAAGGTTCCGCAGCCGGTGCAAAATAATACGGGTTGTTAACTCCCTGCTCATGAAAATCGCAATGTATCTGCGGCATCCAGGCATTGTATTTTTTTATTCTTGCCTGGGTTTCTACCTGTGTTTGCCAGGCCCAGTCACGGTTCAGGTCAAAGTTGTAATGGTTCACCCTGCCGCCCGGCCACGGTTCACTATGTTCCCGGGTATCAATATCTGCATCGAAATCTTTTCCAACTACCTGATTGAACCAGTTAACATAACGGTCCCTTCCATCAGGATTTAAACAGGGATCAATAATGATGACAGTATTCTTCAACCAGTTTTTTGTTTGTGTATTGGAAGGAGTCAGTAATTCATACAAAGCTTTCATCGAAACCTCCGAAGAACTGGCTTCGTTGCCATGCACATTATAACTTAGCCAGATGCTCACCGGTGAGCCAGCCTCTGCCGGCCTGTCTTTCAACATGCCAGTTAGCCGTAAATTATTTTTCCTGATCTCTTCTATTCTTGCCATGTTTTCCGGAGTGGAAACAATGGCGAGTAAAAGCTCCCGGCCTTCATTTGTTTCGCCATATTTTTCCAATTTCATCATCTGCGGCATAGATGCTGCAGCCTGGTTAAAGTAATTTACAATTTTG
>JANOUJ010000499.1:0-6305 GCA_031416815.1 Chitinophagaceae bacterium | reverse complement strand
AAATCCTGAAAAGAAACAAGGGTTTGCCAATGCTGTGGCTTATTATATGAAACTTACTTACAGCAACTGGCATAAAGAACTGGTGCATGATGATAATATACAGACGGAATTATCGAGCATGACAAATGGCGAATTGGAATTTAATAACCGCCCCTTTGTTAAACACCGTGTTGATACCCGTGATGACAGGGATGATTATGGAAAACGCAGTACGGGCGGCTACCGCAAAAATTTTAGTGGTGGAGGCAGCCGTGATAACAGAAGCGCCGGAGGAAGAGACAACAGAAGCGCCGGAGGTGGAAGAGATAACCGCGGCGGCAACAGGGATAGCAGAGGTGGTAACGGCGGTAACGGTGGTGGCAATGGTGGCGACAACAGAAATAATAACCGAAATTTTAAGAAGAGATATTAGTGATAGCACCAATTAAAAAACAATTACACGAATTAAAAAATACCTGATTTAAACGTCAGGTTTTTTTATTTACGTTTTAATTCGTGTAATTAGTGAAATTCGCATCAATTAGTGTAATAAAAAAAATATGCAATCATTTGAAGTAAGGGGCGGAAAAAAACTTTTTGGAGAAATAACTCCACAGGGTGCTAAAAATGAAGCGCTGCAAATTATTTCGGCGGTATTGTTAAGCCCCGAGAAAATTACCATCTCCAACATTCCGGATATAGTGGACGTGAACCTGCTGATTGAATTACTTGGAGAAATGAAAGTGAAAATTGACCGGCAAAGCCGTGATACCTGTACTTTCCAGGCAGATGATGTAGATATAGATTACCTGCACAGCGAAGCCTATCATAAAAAAAGCGGCAAACTACGCGGCTCTGTAATGCTTGCCGGTCCGCTGCTTGCACGTTTTAAAAAAGCATATATACCAAAACCCGGCGGCGATAAAATTGGCAGAAGAAGATTAGATACGCATATCATTGGCTTTGAAAAACTGGGCGCTAAATTTTCTTATCATAGCGATGATGGCTTCTTTCATTTAGAATCGGCAGCGCTTAAGGGCGCTAATATTTTATTAGATGAGCCCAGCGTAACCGGTACCGCCAACATTTTAATGGCGGCATCTATGGCCGCTGGCACAACAACCATATACAATGCCGCATGCGAACCATATATACAACAACTTTGCCGGATGCTTAACCGAATGGGCGCCAACATCAGCGGCGTTGGCAGCAACATGCTTACCATAACAGGGGTTGATGCTTTGGGCGGTACCGAACACCGCATGCTGCCCGATATGATCGAAGTAGGTTCGTTCATCGGACTGGCAGCTATGACGCAAAGTGATATCACCATTAAAAATGCAGGGATCGAGCACCTGGGCGTTATCCCCGAAAGGTTTCAGCAACTGGGTATACAAATGAATTTTGTTGGCGATGATATTCATATTCCTGCACAGGATTTTTATGAGATACAGAAGTATATGGACGGCGGTGTGTTAACCGTTTACGATCATCCCTGGCCGGGTTTTACTCCCGATCTGTTAAGTATTGTTTTGGTAACTGCGATACAGGCAAAAGGAAGTGTACTCATTCATCAAAAAATGTTTGAGAGCCGTTTGTTTTTTGTAGATAAACTGATAGAGATGGGTGCACAAATTATTCTTTGCGATCCTCACCGTGCAGTGGTTATTGGTTTGGAAAGAGAACAACAGTTGCGTGGCATAACCATGAGCAGTCCTGATATACGGGCTGGTGTTGCCCTGCTTATTGCTGCGTTAAGTGCACAGGGAAAAAGTGTTATTCAAAACATTGAACAGATAGACAGGGGCTACCAGAACATAGATGAGCGGTTGATAAAATTGGGTGCGGATATAAAAAGGATCAATTAATTTCTTAGCCGTTGAAAAAAATAATTTACATAGTCCCCTTTTTTATAGTCATATTTCTTTCCAATTCCTGCCGCAATAAAACCGTTGAGCTTCTTGCCAAAAAATGGGATTGTGTTCAGGTAGATAATATTGTTCCACCCAATACAATGCTTTCTGCAAAAGATTCAGCAGATTCGGAACAACTAAAAATGCTGCTGCAATCATTAAACTGGACTTTTAAAAACAACATGAGCTACCAATGTGCCATCAATGACCGGATTACTGTTGAGGGCAAATATGAGTTGCTTGAAAATAATAAGATCATGATCTGCACACCAGTATCAGAAAACAGTATCAACCGGTATGTTATTAAATCTTTGACTGCTGATGAACTTGTACTGGCGGGCAATGCTGAAAATACAAATGTGGTACTGCATTTCAGGCCACGTTAATTATGACCCTAGATGTTGACCACCACATAGTGCTGTAGGAAATCACAAAGAACTATGTGTTATCTATGTTTTCTAAATTCTATGTGGTTCAAAACCAAAATAAACAGTTTCTTTGCACATGGAAGATAACCACAAACTCATCATCATCACTGCACCTTCAGGGGCCGGTAAAACATCTATCACCCGTCACCTGATGAAAACTTTTCCGCAACTGTCATTTTCCATTTCGGCAGCCACACGACAGCCAAGAGGCACGGAAAAAAACGGCGTTGATTATCATTTTATAAGTATGGATGAATTTAAAGAAAAGATTCAGCACAACGAATTTGTGGAATGGGAAATGGTGTACGAGGGAAAATATTATGGCACCTTAAAAGCAGAGCTCGACCGTATCTGGCAGCAAAATAAAATTCCCGTGTTAGATATCGACGTAAAAGGTGCCATTCATGTACAACAACAATACCCCGAAACATCGCTCAGCCTTTTTATACAGGCACCATCGGTAAACGAGTTACAGAAAAGGCTGGAAAGCCGTGGCACTGAAACCGCCGAATCATTGGCAGCAAGGATAAACAAGTCCGCCTACGAACTTTCCTTTAAAGACCAGTTCAACAAACTGATCACCAATGATGATTTTCATCGTGCCTGCAGCGAAGCAGAGGGTATTGTAGCAGATTTTATCAGTCAATAACCCGTTTAAAAACTCTTTCTTATTTTTATACCATGGATTGGATAGCTTTTATTGCCATCATTGCTTCCTTGTTGCTGATAGGTTTTTTTGCCGGTATAGAAATAGCTTTTATATCCGCCAACAAATTATCTATTGAATTAAACCGCAAGCAAGGCACCAAAAGCGGTAAGGTATGGGGATTTTATGCCGACAGGCCCGCCCGCTTTATTGGAACTACATTGGTGGGTATTAACCTTGTTTTTGTGGTGTATGGTTTGCTGGTAGTTGACATGCTGTGGCCGATCTGGCTTTGGATAAAATCCAACTTACCGGCTTCCTTTAAAAATGCTGTTGACTATATCAAGCTTTTTGTAGAGACGGTCCTTTCAACCTTGATCGTACTTTTTGTAGAGTTCTTATTCAAGGCATTTTTTAAAGCACGTAACAGCAGCATACTCAGTTCAACTTTTATCGCCAGTGTGGTTCAGTTTTTTTACTGGATGTTTTCTTCCATAGGTATATATTTTGTGAATGCTGCTGAATGGATATTAAAATACATACTAAATGTAAAAGTGAACACCAAAAAAGACATGTTTAGTAAAGTTGACCTGGAGCATTTTATGCAACAAAGTAAAAGCCATGAAGAAGAGAATACCAGTGACCTGAATAAAGAGCTTTTTGAGAATGCTTTATCGCTCAGCGATACCAGGCTCAGGGAATGCCTGATACCCCGAAAAGAGATAGTAGCGGTAAGCAGGAACAGTTCTATTGAAGAAGTAAAAGAAAAATTTATCAGCACGCAATTGAGTAAACTCGTTGTGTATGATGAAAACATAGACAGCATCACAGGTTATATTCATCAGCTTGACCTGTTTAAACATCCGGCAACAGTTAATGAAATTTTATTGCCCATACCAACGGTTCCCGAAAGTATGAACGCCACCGACCTGATGAACAAATTTAGTAAAGAAAGAAAATCAATTGCATGGGTTGTTGATGAATTTGGCGGCACAGCTGGCATTGTTACCATGGAAGACTTGCTGGAAGAGATCTTTGGAGAAATTAACGATGAGTATGATACGGAAGAGTTTATTGATAAACAGTTGGCCAATAACGAATTTATTTTTAGCGGCAGAATGGAACTGGACCTCATTACCGAAAAATACAAACTCGTTTTTCCGGGTGATGAAGAAACGGAAACACTGTCAGGGTACATCATAAAAAATCATGAGCAAATTCCAAAAATAAAAGAGCACATCATTATTGGCAATTACGAAATTGATATTTTAAGCGTAAGCGATACCCGTATTGAAATGGTGAAGCTGAAAGTTTTAAAATAAAAAAGCTGTCTCCGCCGGTAGGCGGATGTCGAAGGCGGGTTTATTACAGCAGCCGGGTTCGACAAGCCTGTCTGCCGACAAAGGCAGGCTAACCCTGACAGTCTTACGTAACTCAGGCTTTCGTATAAATACATAACCTTCTCTCATTTTATTTACATGACCATTACTGTTAATACCAGGTTGAATAAAGAAACACAGCCCCAAGGTTATGAAGAATTTATGTTTGAAATGCTGGGACATTTAGCAACAAGATTTCCGCAACACCAATTTATTTATATTTTCGACAGCCCTCATAGTGAAACGTCGGTCTTTTCTAAAAATGTAAAAACAATCATTGCAGGCCCCAAAACAGGCAGCATGTTGCGTTTGCAATACTGGTTTAATTACAGGGTGCCGGCAATTTTACGTAAGCACAAAGCTGATGTTTTTTTAAGCATGGAAGGCATTTGTTCGCTACGCACAAAAGTTCCCCAGTGTTTGTTGTTGTGCGATCTTAGTTTTTTAGATCATCAGCAGCTATTAAAAAAATCACAAGCCAGGTTTTATAAAAAATTTACGCCTGCGTTTTTAGCAAGGTCGAAAAGCATTGCCACAGTTTCCTCCTTTTCAAGATCATTGATTGCCGACCGCTATAAAATAAATGTTGAGGGTATTACGGTTATTAATCCCGCTGTTGATGAAATCTTTAAACCGCTTGGCTGGGAAGAAAAAGAATTCATAAAAGAAAAATATGCTGAAGGAAAAGCTTACTTTTTATTTAGTGGTTACATAAACGAACATAGTAACCTGATCAACCTGTTAAAAGCTTTTTCCTTTTTTAAGAAAAGACAGAAGAGCAATATGCTATTGGTTATTGCGGGGGTTGCAGGTGAAAGTTTCAAAAAAGCACTGAAGACCTATAAATTGAAGCATGAAGTAAAGTTGCTGGAGCATTTGACAAAAGCTGACCAGGCAAAAGTTACCGGAGCGGCCTATGCCATGGTTTACCCGGTTTTGCATACCGGCCTTGCCTTACCAGCCTTGCAGGCCATGCAATGTGCGGTACCGGTAATAGCTTCTGATACTCAAGCCATGCATTCTATTTTTGGCAAAGCGGCTTTATATGCCAATCCCGATGATCATGAGGACATAGCCCAAAAAATGATGCTGATTTTTAAAGACGAAGGCAAAGCAAATGAACTTATAAAAGCAGGAAATGAACTGCTGCTGCAAAATGAACCCGACAAAAACGCCGATCTACTCATGCAATGCATTTTAAAATGTGTTAATTAGTTAATGAACTGATTTTCTAACTTTCTAAATCTCTAATAATCTTCTTTTTAGCAAACCTGTTAACTTCGCATAAATTAGCATCCCGAAGGCTTTCGGGACTAATTATCAAATCAACACATTATTTATGAATCAATCAACAATAAAAATTGACGTACTGTTGGATCCTAACAAAGTACCTGAACAAATTAACTGGTCGGCAACCGATAGCACAGCCAACAAGGTACAAAAAGCGAAAGCCATGAGCGTTGCTTTTTGGGATGCAACCGATAAAACAGCCTTGCGTATTGACCTTTGGACCAAGGATATGATGGTGGATGAAATGGCCGATTTTTATTACCAGATGCTGATGAGCATGGCCGACACTTTTAAAAGAGCAACACAGCAACAGGAGATGAGTGATGATATGAAAAAATTTGCCAAAGAATTTTTTGATAAATTCAGGGCGATACAATTGAAGGAACAAAAATAATGTGTCATTAGTCATTAGTTAGTAGTCATTATAGGCCTTCTGAAATAAAAAATTCAACCCAATTACAAATGACTAATGGCAATTGACCAATGACTTGATTATACTCTTTAAATAACTAAAAGATCACAACATGAGTTTAGAACAACAGATCATGACCGAAATGAAAGAAGCCATGAAAGCCAAGAATGAAGGCGTTTTACGTGCCTTGCGTGGTATAAAAGCCGAGATCATTAAAGCAAAGACTGACCCAGGCGCCGGCGGCGAAATTGATGAAGC
>JANOUJ010000498.1:0-1579 GCA_031416815.1 Chitinophagaceae bacterium | reverse complement strand
ATGGCATTCAGGATGCAGGAGAACCAGGGCTTCCCAATGTAGAAGTAGTTTTGTATGATTCCCTCTTAAACATTATTGATACCAGGTACACCAATGATTCAGGCTATTATCATTTCAATAATATTGCAATCCCTACCGATGGTTCAAAAACCTTTCTGGTTGGGTTCAATAATATCCCACCGAATTATGCATATACTAAACTGAGCATTGACAGCTTTGGCCGGTATAAAAACAGTAAATCCGATACCATTTCCGGCAGAACCAAACCATTTGTATTACATGCCGGAGAAATACGCAAAGACATAGACGGAGGTATTAAAAATGCGCCCGGCGTTGTACTCCCATTAATCATTAACCAATTTAACGGTAACTATTCAGATGGCCTCATTCAGCTTGCCTGGAATACGTATTCAGAAATTAACATTGACCATTTTGATGTGGAACGCAGCACCGATGGCAGCAATTTCAGGCAAATAGGAAAGATCACTACATCGAGTGGACAACTGAACAGCAACATGAACTATAATTACCTGGATATTACGGCAGAGCGGGGTACTAATTATTACCGGCTGGCCATGGTTGATAACCAGGGTAATTACAGCTACACTAAAACGATCATGGTGAATGTTGATATAAAGGGAATCAGTGTAATGATCGTTTATCCAAACCCATTCAGCAGGAGGGTACAAATTCGGGTAAACTCTGATAAAGCAGAAAAGGTTGCCATCAATATTATTAACAGCAATGGAGTTTTAATGAGCAGGCAGGATGCACAAACCCAGGTAGGCGATAACAACATTACGATAAATAAAGTGGATGCCTTGCCCGGCGGTGTATATTATATTGAAGTAGTGAGCAGCACCCGCAGCCTTAAAACCAAAGTAATGAAACTGAATTAATTTTTTATTTACCTCTAATAATTATCCCTTAAAGCCTTACCTCGTGTAAGGTTTTTTATTTTTATGCTAAAGTGGTGCTAACTTATTTCCGGGGATATGTGAAAAAAAGATTTTAGTTTTTCAATGATGCCTTCCACGATTGCATCCGGGCAGCTTGCCCCGCTGGTCAATAATATTTTTACGGGCCTGGTCGCTGGCAAAAAATTATCAATATTTTTTTCTGCCCTGGTGTGAAGGTCAAAATGCTCAATTAAGTTTTCTGAAATGATCTTCTCTTCACTGTTAATAAAATACGTTGGTAGCCTGGCTTCACACAATTCTACCAAATGGGTGGTGTTACTGCTATTGTAGCCCCCCACAACTATCGCCAGGTCTGCTTCTTGTTCAAGCAATCCATAAACAGCAGATTGATTATCATTGGTTGCATAACATAAAGTATCTCTCGTATCCGCAAAGCGTTGCTCTATTGTTTTATCATCAAGGTTAAATGTTGTCATCATAACCTGTTTTAAAAAGTCAGCAATTTCCTGAGTATCACTGGCCAGCATGGTAGTTTGATTTACAACTCCAATACGCTCCAGGTTCTTATGTATATCAAAACCTGCAGAAAACTTTCCGGCAAATTCAAGATTAAATTCATCAGCATTTTTTTCCCGGGTTATATATTTACTTAAGGTAAT
>JANOUJ010000497.1:0-1906 GCA_031416815.1 Chitinophagaceae bacterium | reverse complement strand
TCATGCTGTCCGGCTCCCATCGCCGTAAACATTCATCAGTTGTTGCAAACTATCCTTTAAATTACCTGAACCTTCATCAAAAAGACTGTCTTTCATCTTTTTTGATGCCTTATTGTCGGTTGATTTTTTTATAATGGACCTTATATCTTCCAGGGCATCAAAATAGGGGGGGATATTTTTTTCGTAGAACTGATTGATGGCTTCAATTATAATCAATAAGTCCTCGTATTCAGCAAGGATATCGTTTATGTCTTTTACATTTTCCAGGGAATGCCTCCTTGGTATCCTGTTAAATAATGACTGTAGTGCCGCCGCTGTTGTATTCATGTAGCTATTTATGTAAACAAATGTACGGCAATGTGGGTAGTATATTTATTCCGGAGCCTGGCTGTTACAAAAGCTGTTTCATCATGCATACGCTGTTCTCGACATTCAGGTATTGGCCGTAGGACGGTATGGTTGAATATCCGGCCTTTTGATAAAGACGAATTGCCTCAGGTTGCTTTTTACCGGTCTCTAAAATGCATTCGGCATATTTCAGTTCGGCCGCCCACAACTCCAGTTCCTTTAAAATATTTAAGCCAATACCGTGTCCACGGTATTGAGGCAGTACAAACATTCTTTTTATTTCCGCCTTGATGTCATCATATTTTTTGAAAGCACCGCAGCCAATGGCTTTATCATCAACATAACAAACAACGGCATTCCGTATCACACTAATTGAATTGAACTGTGCATAAAAAGCATGTTCATCACCATCTCTAATTCGAAGGTCTGCATCCAGCAAGGCAACCAAATTTTGAAAGCCGGCGTTATCAGAATCGGTTCTGTTAAAAACAATCATGGGCCATCTATATTATTGAGGATCGTATAATTTTTCTTTGTTAACAGCGAACTGTTGCAAAACATCATTCTCATTAATTATTTCCTTGCTGAAAATGAAACCAAGTTTTTTCAACAACTGTATGGAAGTATTATTTTCGTTAAGGGTAGTAGCCAGTATGGTTGAATACTGGCTCGACGTAAGCAGATCAGTTAGTACAGCCGATGCTGCTTCAAAAGCATAACCTTGCCTGGCATAAGCAGGAAGAAATGCAAACCCAATATCGTGATGCTCCAGGTAATTCCGTTTAATTAAAGTAATAATGCCCACCGCGGTCTGGTCATCCTGCAATGTTACAACCCGGTAATGTACATCAGGATTGCCGAGAATCTTATGAATATATTGTTCAGCATCTTTAAGGGTATGTACATTCCTCTCGCCGATGAATTTTATCCAGCCAGGCGTGTTTACGAGTTCAAAAATAAATGGTGCATCCGCAAGCGTTAAGGAACGTAGCAACAACCTACCTGTTTTATAATTAGGTTTCAATTTAGATTTTAAGTTACAATAGTCCTGAAAGTTAAATTTATTCTGGGTGTTAATATTTTTTTTGTGGGCGGCAGCCTGTGCTGCCAATGAGCTTGCGTTGTTCCTTTCATCACCAGTAAACTGCCGTGTTCAAGTAACAGTGCTATCGTTTCTTTGGTTGTTTTGTGCCGGAATAAAAACTTTCGTTCGGCACCAAAACTTAGGGAAGCTATGGCGCCATTCTTTTTCAGATCTTTTTCTCCATCACTATGCCAGGCCATTCCTTCTTCACCGGTGTGGTATAAGTTAAGCAGGCAACTATTATAACTTTCACCTGTTTCAGTTTCTATTTTAACCTTTAATGCTAACAATTCTTTTGTCCAGGGTAAAGCTATTTTGGTTCTGTTTGAATATGAATATTCAAAGGCTGAATTTCCATACCAGGCCGCTTTCCGTTTGGTGATGATGAGTTTTCCCAGTATAAAAGCTTCATCATTTTTCCATTTGATATCTGTCATTAAATTATCGAAATAATGATCTGGCTCCTGCTGTGAG